>JALOTB010000035.1 GCA_025458165.1 Chromatiaceae bacterium
GCATCGCCACACGTTACGACAAATTGGACCGGCGCTATGAGGCATTCATCGCGATCGCGGCAGCGTGGATCTGGTTGGCTTAATGTCAACACTACCTAGAGTCCGATTTTCGCTTCGCTTCATGTTCCCGGACCTTGGGTGCTCCAAGGCGCCCTTCCGTCGTCCCTGCGCCGCCCCGGGGCGCTCGGGCCAGAGGGCGTCACCGCGTTCGCCGGCGCGATTCGGGTTGCGGAGCCACGGCCGTCTCAGGTATCTTTTCGCGTTCTTAGCGACTCGGCCGCTCGGCGGCTGTCGCTCGTCATCAGCTTTCCCGAGGCGACCCGCCATGTCCAGAGTTTGCCAGGTCACCGGTAAGCGCCCGATTACCGGCTGCAACGTCTCCCACGCCAACAACAAGACCAAGCGGCGCTTCCTGCCCAACTTGCACGATCACCGTTTCTGGGTCGAGAGCGAGCAGCGCTGGGTGAAGCTGCGGGTCTCCTCGAGCGGCATGCGGATCATCGATAAGAAGGGCATAGATGCGGTGCTCGCGGACATCCGCGCCCGCGGTGACAAGATCTAAGCGAGGTAAGCCACCATGGCCAAGGCAGCACGCGAGAAGATTCGGCTCATCTCTAGCGCCGGCACCGGTCACTTCTACACGACCACGAAGAACAAGCGTAATCAGCCGGGGAAGATGGAGATTAAGAAGTTCGATCCTGTCATCCGCCAGCACGTGATGTACAAGGAAGGCAAGATCAAATAGCTGGGGGCAGTCCCAGGGGCAACAAAAAACCCGCCGCAGGCGGGTTTTTTGTTGCCCGTTGCGGGCGGATTCAGGCGGCGGGAGCGCCGGCCAGCGAGTACCCGCGCAGGTTGCGGGCGAATCGCTCGAGCGCCTGGATGCCGGTCGCCTCGGCCTGCTGGCACCAGTCCTGCAGCGACTTGAGCAGGGCGTCCTGACTCGGCGTGGTGCGCTCCCAGAGCTCGCGCAGGCGCTCGCGGTACTGGTAGACGGTCGCCAGGCTTTGGCTCTGGGCGAGGAGCTGCTCCAGACGGCTGCGGGCGGCGGCGTCCAGACGGCTGGCGTCGCGGGCGAGCAGGCGCTTGGTGCGACGGAACAGGCGACGGCAGTGGCGCTCGCTGCGGCAGAGCTCAACCCGGGAGACCGGGGTCAGCACCTCGCGGGTGTAGCGGGCAAAGACGTGCATGCGCCCGACGATCACCGCGCGCAGGGTGTCCAGGTCAACCTGCTGCTTGTCGGGGATCACCCGGGGCTCCGGGGCGATCCTCCGGACCCGCGCCAGGCCCAGCCAGGACAGCAGCCGGATGTAGCCCCAGCCGACGTCCAGCTCCCAAGGCTTGGAGGACAGCCGCGCCGAGCTCGGGAAGGCGTGGTGGTTGTTATGCAGCTCCTCGCCGCCGATCAGGATGCCCCAGGGCAGGATGTTGGTCGCCGCGTCCGGGCTCTCGAAGTTGCGATAGCCGAAGTAGTGGCCGACCCCGTTGATCACACCGGCGGCGAAGACCGGGATCCACAGCATCTGCACCGCCCACACGGTGATCCCGTAGACGCCAAACAGGAGCAGATCCACGATCAGCATCAGCCCCAAGCCGTGCCAGGTGTAGCGGCTGTAGAGGTTGCGCTCGATCCAGTCGTCCGGCGTCCCATGGCTGTAGCGCGCGACGGTCTCGGGGTCGGCCGCCGCGGCCTTGTAGAGCTCCGCGCCCTCGGCGAGGACCTTGCGCAGGCCCAATACCTTGGGGCTGTGGGGGTCGTCCGGGGTTTCGCACTTGGCGTGGTGGCGGCGGTGCACCGCCACCCACTCGCGGGTGACCATGCCGGTCGTGAGCCAGAGCCAGAAGCGAAAGAAGTGACTGACCGCCGGGTGCAGGTCGAGTGCCCGATGGGCCTGGGCGCGGTGCAGGAAGACGGTGACCGAGACGATGGTGATGTGGGTCAGGACCAGGGTGGCGATCACCACCTGCCAAGGGGAGAGATCAAGAATTCCGTACAAGATGTCTGGTTACTCCGAAGGGACGACGCGACCCGCCCGGCGGTCGCCGATGGTTTGGGTGGTGCTCAGGAGGAGGCGGGGCTGGCGCGGCGTTGCCGGGCCGGCAGGCCGACGACGTTGTCGCGGAACTATAGCGAAAGGCCTCCCCAAGGGGTAGTGGGAAAACCCGAGTATTGCGATCAGCTTGTGCGTGTGCATTCGAGCTGGAGACTGCCCGAGCCGTCCAGCCAGGCCTGCCACTCCGGCGCGAGCCAGGTCGTCGCCACCGGATCGACGATGATCGCCGGACCCGCGAGCCGCCCCCGCGCGAGGAGCGCCGCGCGATCGAGCAGCGGCACCGGCGCTGCGAGCCCGGCAACCTGGACCTCGGCGGACCGGGCGCCGGCCGCGGTGAGCGGCGGCGCTAGCGTCAGCCCCGGCGCTGGCCCGACCACCCGCGCCCGCAGGTTGACGAGCTCCACCGGGAGATCTAGGCGATGGCCGTAGCGCGTCTCGTGGCGGCAATGGAAACCCCTGGTGGAGGCGGCCACCCCCTGCCAGGGGACGTTCAGGGTGTAGGACTGACCGCGATAGCGCAGGTCGAGCGAGTAGTCGATCGCCAGGCTCTCTTGCGCCAGCCCTTCGGCCATCAGCGCCGAGATCCCCTCCTCCGCCAGGGCTTCGAGGTGAGCGGTCACTTCCGTGTCGAGGCTCTCAGTGAGGAGAACGAGCCAGGTGCGGGCGAGCAGGCGCCCGGGTCGCGCAGCGAGCATCCCGAGCGCGGAGAGCACCCCGGCGTGGACCGGCACCATTGCCCGGCGCATACCGAGCGCCTCGGCCAAGGCGCAGACGTGCAGCCCGCCAGCACCGCCGAAGGAGGTGAGCACGTAGTCGCGCGGGTCGAGCCCGCGCTGTACCGAGATCACCCGCAGCGCCCGGGCCATGTGCTCGTCGGCGACACGCAGGATGCCGAGCGCCGCGTCCTCGACACTCACCCCCATGGCCACGGCGAGCCGGCCCACCGCCCGCCGAGCCCCCGGCTCGTCGAGCCGCATGCGTCCGCCGAGGAAGGCGTCCGCGCGCAGCCGCCCAAGCACGAGATGGGCATCGGTCACCGTCGGCTGCTCGCCGCCGCGTCTATAGCAGGCCGGGCCCGGATCGGCACCGGCGGACTCGGGTCCGACCAGCAGCGCCCCGCCGGCATCCAGGCGCGCGATCGAGCCGCCCCCAGCGCCGATGGTGTGCATGTCCACCATCGGCAAGGCGACCGGGTAGCCGGCGATGCGCCCGGCGGTGGTGATGCGGGGCTCCCCGTCGACCAGTGCGACGTCGGTCGAGGTGCCACCCATGTCGAAGGTGAGCAGCCGCGGCAGCCCCGCGAGCCGCCCCACGAAGCCCGCCCCTACCAGCCCGCCCGCCGGACCGGACAGGAGCAGGCGCACCGCGTGGGCCGCCGTCTGCTCCGCGGCCACCGCCTCCCCGCTCGACTGCATCACCGCGAGCCGAGCGCCCGGTAGCCCGTCCGCCAGCCGCCCGAGATAACGGGCCACCAGTGGCCCGACCCAGGCGTTGAGCCAGGTTGCGACGCCGCGCTCGAACTCCCCGGTCACCGGCAGGACCTGCGAGGAGCGCGACACGAAGACACCCGCCGGCAGGGCCTCGGCCAGTGCCCGCTCGCCGCGGTCGTCGAGATAGGAGAAGAGCAGGTTGATCGCCACCGCCTCCGGGGCGAGGCGGGTCACGGCGGCCCGGACCTCGGCGATGTCCTCGCCCGTCAGCGGCTCGATCAGGCGGCCGTCGGCCCCGAGCCGCCCGCCGGTCTCCAGGCAGAGCTCGGGCGGGACCGGCGGGCGGCGCGGGGGCGGCTGCAGGTCGTAGAGGTCAGGCCGCGCCTGGCGGCCGATGGCCAGCAGGTCGGCGAAGCCGCGGTTGGTCAGATACACCGTTCGCACCCCCTTCCCCTCGAGCGCGGCGTTGGTGGCGACCGTGGAGCCGTGCACTACCCGCAGCCCGAGGGGATCGAGCCCGAGGTCCGCGATCCCCTGCAGGATCGCCCGCTCGGGGGCATCCGGGGTCGAAAGGACCTTATGCACGCGCACCCCGCCCTCGTCCCAGAGCACGAAGTCGGTGAAGGTCCCACCCGTGTCGATGCCGATCCGTCTCAAACGACCGTCCTCCGCGCCCCAGGCCCGAGGCCGGCAACATAAGGCGATCCCCGGGGCGGGGCAACGCGGCCGGGCGGATGATTGCCAGCCTATTTGAGCCCGCGCCTGGCTCGCGCGCCACCGCCACAGGGCGCCCGTAAGTAGGTCTGTACCCGCTGGGCGGACCGAAGATCACCAGGCCGCACCAGGCGTGGCGTACGGACGGCACCGACAACCGCGGACCGAAGGGCCCCTCTACCCCGCCGCCGCGCCCAACGGGCACGGCCGCTGTGCGCTCGCCTGCGAGGTTCCGTTTACCCGGGACGGCAAGCCCGGCTTGACACCGCGCGCCGCTCGCGCTTGGCTTGGGCCACGGGCTGGGGCTTGGGTGTGCACAAGCCCCCGGCAGGCCCGACCCGACGAGGTACGCCGATGGAAGCCCATAAGCTGGCAACGCTTGCCGACCTCCTCGCCTACCCAGACGAGCGGGTCGAGCTGATCGACGGTGAGATCGTCCGCCGACCTATGGCGCGGGCCGAGCATGGGCTGGTGCAGAGCAACGTTATCGGCGAATTGCAGTCCTTGCGGCGCCCCACCGGCCCTGGCGGCTGGTGGATTGCCACCGAGATCAGCGTGCTCTACGAAGCCCATCAGTGCCCCAGTCACGACCTCGCCGGCTGGCGCCGGGAACGTCTGCCCGAGCGTCCCAGCGGCGTCGTCGAGCTGGCGCCGGACTGGGTCTGCGAGATCGTCTCCCCCGGCCACGAGCGCAAGGACACCCTAACCCTATTGCTGCTCCTGCAACGCCACCGCGTTCCCTACTACTGGCTGATCTGGCCCGAGGAGCGGACCCTATTGGCCTACGGACTGGACGGCGGCAGCTACCGGATCGTCGCCGACCTGACCGTGACCGGACCCGACGCCGGCCGGGCCGCAATCCCGCCGTTCGAGGCGGCGCCCATCGACCTCGGGTACATCCTCGCCGGTTGAGCGGGCGTTGGGGCAACCCGGACACCGCGCCGACGGGTAGCGGTCAGACGCCCGAAACACCAGCGGGCTCAGCGGCTCCCGCAAGCTCAGACGGCAATCGCCCCGTCGCCGTATCGGAGCACGAGCGGGTCATGGGTGAGCAGCCTCAGCGGCTCGGCCATCGCTTGAGCGACCAGCATTCTATCGAAAGGGTCGCGGTGATGGTCCGGCAGGTGCTCGACGGCCGCAGCATGCTCTGGAGCGATCGGCAGTAGCTGGTAGCCGGCCTGCCGGAACCAGTCGAGTGCCTGGTCCCCGGAAATCGGCATGTCGCCCCGGCCCAGGGCGTGCTTGATGGCGATCTCCCAGACGCTGGCGGCACTGACCAAAACATCGTTGGCGGGATCTGCGATCAGTGCCCGCGCCGGCTCGGACAGCCGCGGGTCATCGGTCAGCGCCCAGAGGGCGACGTGGGTGTCGAGCAGCAGTCTCAAGGGCTTGGGTCACCGGCGAACAGGTGCTCCAGCTCGGCGTTGCTGAGGTCGATAGACCGGGGGACCTTGAACTGGCCCGCGGCGATGCCGATGCGCCGCTGCGCCGGACGCGCGGGCAGCGGGACCAGTCTGGCGACGGGACGACCGTTGCGGGCGATGATGATCTCGGCCTCGGCACCGGTCTCCACGCGCTCCACCAGCCGGGAGAGCTGGGTCTTTGCCTCCAGAATGTTGACAGTCAGCATGGGGATAGCCCGGGTTGGTCAGGTCTGGTCAGAGTATGACGAGCATCTGGACAACCCGCAAGGCCCAGAGCCCCTGGGACCCGCTGCCCCCTGTCCAACTTCGAGAAGCGGCGATGGCAGGGGGCAGGCGGAAACGACCTAGCGGTGTTTCATCCGGTTGAAGCGGACAGTGTCCGTGCCGCCATCCCCATCCCGAGACGGTCTTCGTTCAGTGGCTACCCGCAGCCTGATCCGCGTTAACCCTTGATCCACCAGAGGCTCGCCAAAACGTCTAAGGGGCAGGGCTAGCGCCACCAGGGGACCGCACCGCTACCGCGTTACGCGTTCTACAAGGGCTCGATGCGCAGGACTCTTGCCATACGCCAAGGCCCGGATCACCGATGTCGGAATACAAGACCTGGCCCCGATTTCTTCCACCGGCGTCGATGCCGATCCGTCTCAAGCCACCGCCCTCCGCACCCCGTAGACGAGATCGGCAACATAAGGCGATCCCCGCGGGCGGGCAATGCGGCCACCGTCAACTGGCCGTCCGGTCGATCCGCACTGAGCATGCGCGCCGCCGCGGAATCCCAAACCCGGCAGCCCAGCGCCCGTGCAAAGGTCCACTGCGCCTGCGCCCCGTGTGATCCCGGGTGTGTTGTTCCGAGGACAGAAGTCACAAGCCAGGCTCGGTGCGAGGTCGAATTCGGTGTCCCGTCCCCGGAACTCGGACCCTAACCACGGTGGGACGCCCTTGCCCGAATCAAATCCCTCCGCCGGAACATTCTTGCCGATGCCGGACGGGGCACTCGCCCTGTCCAGAATGTTTGCGGCGTCGATGCGGAATGCGTGGGGTTCCCGGGTGCCCAAAACGTTGGGGACTGGGCTTCAAACCCCGTCCCGCGCGAGAGCTAGGACGGATGCCCGATAAGCCAATCCGCCATTCCGCCCCTACCCCGACGCCGGAACCTCCCGGCAGACGTCAGAACAACCGGCCGGCTTGGTGCCTCCCGGCACGTGGCGGGACAGCTATCTCGTTCCGCCTTACCCATTGCTCAACACAGTCGAGAAGGCAAAAAGAAAGACCTGACCCTCGCCCCGTGCAGTCGAGAAGGCAAAAAGAAAGACCTGACCCTCGCCCCGTGTGACCCTCGCCCCGTGTGACCCTCGCCCCGTGACCCTCGCCCCGCGATCAATGGGTCGCGCGAGACCATGACGCTCTGCTCCTCGAAGGAGCTGCGCGCGGCGCAATTTGAGGGGATACCTCAGGGACGGACCACGTTTTTGCGCGCGCGATCTCATCGTGCACCCAAGCGGGATCGAGGTCTGCGCCGTTCGGCCAGGTTACGGTCCCAAGCTCCAGGCGGGCTTGGCTGAAATAATCCTGGTCCTTTAGAGGCTCAAACACCCCGAAGTCCGATGCGGATGTGAGCCGAGAGAGGTCTGCGACGCCGGATACGCCGTCCTGGAATGTTACGGCCAGACAATAGCCCGGCAGCACCGAAAGCGTCCTCATTCGCCACGGTGCCGTGGCAACTACTCCAATGGCGCGATCCGCTTCGGCGGTTGCTTGGATCGACATAGGCGCCAGTCCTCCATCAGTTCTGCACGGTGTTCAAAGGCCCATTCTACCGTCGGCGAGCGCGACATCGACCGACTGGAGCCGGCCCCAGCGGGTCCAGGCCGCTCCGGTCTACCCGAGCGCCGCTGCCCCCGTGCGCCCGCCGCGTGATTGGCAGCCCGGCGCATCCGGGTTAGGCTCGCCGGCCATGGATGAGCTGCTCAGCCTGCGCGCGCTCACTCGCCGCTTCGGCGAGCGGCTGGCTTTCGTCGGTCTCGACCTCGAGTTGATGCGCGGGGAGGTCCTCGGCCTGCTCGGGGCCAATGGGGCCGGTAAGACGAGCTGTCTGCGCGTTCTCTCCGGCAACCTGGCCCCGTCGAGCGGAGAGGCGCGGGTGTGCGGCATCGACCTCGCGCGCTCGCCGCTCAAGGCCAAACGGCACATCGGCTACCTGCCCGAGCGCCCGCCGCTCTACCCCGACATGCGGGTCGGTGAATATCTGACCTACTGCGCGCGGCTGCACCGCATCCCCGAGGTACGGGTGGCCGGCGCGGTGGCGCGGGCGATGCAACGCTGCGGGCTCGAGGGCGCCGAGCGCCGCCCGCTCGCGACCCTGTCCAAGGGCTGGCGCCAGCGGGTCGGGATCGCCCAGGCGATCGTCCACGAGCCCGACCTGCTGCTGCTCGACGAGCCGACCGACGGCCTCGACCCGGTGCAGATCCGCGCCGTGCGCGACCTGATCCGCGCGCTCTCCGCTCACTGCGCCATCGTCCTCTCCAGCCACCTGCTGCCCGAGGTCCAGGCGGTGTGCAGCCGGGTGCTGATCATGAGCCAGGGGCGGGTGGTCCACGAGGCGCGGCTCGACGTGGAGCCGGCCGCGCCGCGCTACCGGCTGCGCACCGCCGGGCCGGCCCCGCCGGGTCTGGTCGGAGCGCTGGGCGCGGAATCGGCTGAGGTGCTGCCCGACGGCTCCGTCCTCGTCGCGCTGCGCGCCGGCGACTCCCCCGCGGCACTGGCCGAGCGGGTGATGGCCGCAGGACTCGGGCTTGCCGAGCTGAGCCCGGAGCGCGGCGACCTGGAGGCGGTCTTCTTCGCGGCACTGGCCGGGGAGCAGGCGGCGTGATCCTGACCATCGCGCGGCGCGAGTGGCAGGCGGCCTTCCTCTCGCCGCTGGCCTGGGTCCTGCTCGCGGTCAACCAGGTGATCCTCGCGTGGATCTTCCTGCGCGTGCTGGAGGCCCACTCTGGCTTGCAGGCGGCGGGGCGCGCGGCGAGCCTGACCCAGGAGCTCAGCCTCAACCTGTTCGGCTTCGCCGCCGTCCTCGCCCTGGTGGCGGCGCCCCTGCTCGCGGTACGGGTGCTGAGCGGGGAGCTGCGCGACGGCAGCTTCGAGCTGCTCGGCGCCGCCCCGGTGCGGCTCGCCGAGATCCTGCTCGGCAAGCTCCTCGGCCTCGCCGGGGTGATCAGCGCCGCCGGGCTCCTGCCCCTGTTCATGGCGCTCGCGCTGGCGCCTATCGCCGGGCTGGACCTCGGGTTGATCCTCGCGGCGACCCTCGGGCTCTGGCTCACCGGGGTCCTGTTCGCCGCGGTCGCCCTGTTCGCCTCCAGCCTCAGCACCCAGCCGGGGGTCGCGGCCGTCGCGGCCTACGGCATCCTGGTGCTGCTCTCGGTGCTCGGGCGCGCCGGCGGCGAGGCGGTGAGTCTGTTCGAGTGGTTGTCGTGGAGCGAGCACCTCTATGGATTCCTGCTCGGCATGGTGCGCACCAGCGATCTGCTCTACTTCGTCCTCCTCACCGGCTTCTTTCTGGCCCTGGCCCACCGCCGGCTCGCCAACCGCCGCCTGGGCTGAGGCCGATGAGCGACGCGGGCCAAAGGGACCTTCTCGAGCGCCGGTTGGCCGACTGGGTGTTCTATCTCCTGCTCGCCGCCGCGGTGATCCTGGCCGGCTGGCTGGGGGCGCGTCACGACCGGGTCTGGGACCTGAGCCTCGGCGGGCGCAACAGCCTGAGCGCCGAGAGCGCCGCCGTGCTGGCCGGGCTCGCCGAGCCGGTGTCGATCACGGTCTTTATGGACCGCGCCCAGGCGAAGCGGGTGGAGGCGCTGCTGCTGCGCTATCGGCGGGCGCTGCCCAACCTCGCGGTGCGCTACCTCGACCCCCAGCTCTTCCCCGAGGAGGCGCGCGCGGCGGGCGTCAGCCTGGTCGGGCAGATGCAGGTCGAGTACGCCGGGCGGCACGAGACCCTGAGCCGCATCAGCGAGGAGGAGCTCACCGCCGCACTGGTGCGCCTGAGCCGCGCCGACGCCCCCTGGATCGCGGTTCTCGAAGGCCACGGCGAGCGGCGCGCCGACGGGACCGGGGCGACCGATCTCGGCCGCTTCGGCGAGCTGCTGCGCGGGCGCGGCTACCGCCTGCAGCCGCTCGACCTCGCGACGACCGCGACGGTCCCGGACAACACCGCGCTGCTGATCCTCTCGACCCCGGCGATCCCGGTCTTCCCCGGCGAGGTCGAGGCCCTGATCGCCTTCCTGGAGCGCGGCGGCAACCTGCTCTGGCTGATGGACCCGGGCGACCTGGGCGGGCTGGAGCCGCTCGCCGAGCACCTCGGGATCGAGCGTCTGCCAGGGCTGCTGGTCGACGCCAACGTCGCCGAGCTCAACATCGACGACCCGACCGTGGCCCTGGTGAGCCGCTACCCGGACCACCCGCTGGTGCGCGGACTCAGCGCCGCGGCGCTCTTCCCCGGCAGCCTTGCCTTCGCCGCGCGCGCGGCACCGGGCTGGGGCCACACCGAGCCGCTCGCGACGCTCCCCGGGAGTTGGAACGAGACCGGGCCGGTCCGCGGCGAGGTGCGCCGCGACCCCGATCAGGGCGAGGCCGAAGGCCCGTTGCCGCTCGCACTCGCCCTCACGCGGCAGGCACCCAGCGGCGAGGGCGAGCAGCGCCTGCTGGTCCTGGGCGACGGGGATTTTTTGAGCAACGCCCACCTGGAGACCGCCGGCAACCGGGCGCTGGGGCTCGCCATGGTCCACTGGCTGACCAGCCCGGTCGCGCTGCCCTCGGCATCAGCGGGTCCGGCCGAGCGGGAGCTGGCCCTGACCCGCGGCCAGATCCTGGTCCTCGGCGGCGGCTCGCTGGTGGTGCTGCCGCTGGTCTTCCTCACGGTGGGGCTCCTCGTCCACCGCCGGCGCCGGAGGGGCTGAAGGATGCGCGGGCGCTGGCTGGTCAACCTGCTCCTGTTGATCCTGGTCGTCCTCCTCGGCGCGGCCGCGCAGCGGGAGCTGGAGCGCTCGGGGCCGGGGCCGACGCTGACGGACCTCGATCCCGGCGCCATCGCCGAGGTGGTGATCGAGCGCCCTGGCATGCCGAGGACCCGCCTGGAGCGCACCGCCGAGGGCTGGTTCCTGCGCGAGCCGCTGGAGGCCCCCGCCGGCGCCGAGCGCGTCGCCCGCCTGCTGCAAATCGCCACCGCCCCGGTGCGCCGCGTCCTACCAAGTCATTCCGACCTCCAGGCCCTCGGCCTGGACCCGCCTCGCCTCACCCTGACCCTCGACGGGCTGGTGCTGCGCATCGGCGGGACCGAGCCCCTGGCGCAGCGGCGCTATGTCGGCGTCGGCGATCGCGTGGTTCTGATCGACGGGCAGCACTACCGCGACCTCGCGACGCCGCCCGAGGGCTTCGCCGACGCCAGCGGCGACTGAGCGGCGACGCGGGCCACGGCTCAGGGCATCGCCGGCGCCGCCTCGGATCGGGCCAGCCGCTCAAGGGCGACCGTCTTGTTGGGGAAGACGTTCTCCTTGCCGAGGACGGTGAGCAGGTCCGCACGCTCCATGGCGTCCAGGACCTGCTTCTTCAGCCCGGAGAACATCAGGGTGCAGCCGGCCGTCTTGAGGTCGGTCGCGAGCGCCTTGACTGCCTCGGTCCCGGAGGCGTCGATGCGGTTGATGCCGTTGCCGATCACCAGCACCGCCGTCGCCTTGGGGAAGCTCGCGATGGCGTTGCGTACCGCCTCCTCGAAGTAGGCGACGTTAATGAAGACCAGCGAGGCATCGAAGCGCAGGACGACGAAGCGTTCGCTGAGCGGAGGCAGGTCGTGGGTGAAGGCCCCGGCCAGCGAGCCGTCCGGGAGCCGCCCGAGCACCTCGGCGCGCGGCCGCATGGTGCCGATGAGGAAGGCCAGCGCGGCCAGCACCACCCCCACTAGCACCCCGCCGGCGAGCTGCGGGGCGAGCAGCAGCGTGGCGAGGAAGGTCACCAGTCCGATGGCGCCGTCGGCGCGCTGGACGCGCCAGGCGTGGATCATGGCCCTGATGTCGATCAGGCCGAACACCGCCGTCATCACGATCGCGGCGAGCACGGTCTGCGGCAGGTGGTAAAGGTAGGGGGTGAGGAAGAAGATCGCGATCACCACCGCGCCCGCGCTCACCACCGCATAGAAGCCGGTCTGCGCCCCCGCCCGCGCCGCCACCGCGGAGCGCGAGAACGAGCCGCTCACCACGTAGGCGTGGAACATACTGCCGACGATGTTGGCCAATCCCTGGCCGATCAGCTCCTGGTTGGTGTTGAGCTTCTCGCGCTTCTGGGCGGCCAGGGCGCGGGAGATCGCGGTCGCCTCCATGAAACCGATCAGCGCGATGACCAGCGCGGCCCCGAGCAGCGACGGCGCCACCTTCCAGTCCACCACCGGCAGGCTGGGAGCCGGCAGCCCGCGCGGAATCTCGCCGACCACCTGGCCGCCGCGGGCAAGCACCACCTGGCCGGCGTCGACCCGCGTCACGCGCCAGCCGCCCTCACCCGGGGGCGCCGCGCGGTAGCCGACCAGGGTGCCGGCCTCCTCCACCGGCTGCAGCACGAACCCGTGGGCGTCGATGCGCTGATTGTTGAGCTGGCGTTTGAGGGTGCGCTCGACCGCTTCAAGCTGGGCCTGCTCCACCTCCAGCGCCGGCAGGAAGTCACCGCGGCGCTCCGCCTCGCGCAGGTCACGGCTGAGCGCGGCGAGCCGCTCGCTGGTGCTCTTGAGCTCGGCGCGCGTCCGCGCGAGGTCCTGATACGCCTCGCGCGCGGGGGCATCGAGGATCTGGTCGACCGGCACGGTGGCATTCTTCTCGAATCCGATCAGGGCGCTGATCGCCGTCCCCAGCAGGACCACCAGCAGCACCGCCGGCACCCGCGGCGCCACGCGGCGCATCGCCAGCAGGAAGACGAGCGCCGCCAGCCCGAACGCTACCGTGGGCCAATGGGCATGGGGGAGCTGGGCCACCACCGCGGAGAGATCCATCAGGAAGTTGTCCGAGCGCGGCATTGGCACGTTGATGAAGGTGTTCAAGAGCGACAGCCCGATGATCAGCGCGGCGGCATTGGTGAAGCCGAGGATCACCGGATGCGAGGTGAAGTTCATCAGCACCCCGAGGCGAAACACGCCGAGCGCCAGGCGCAGGATGCCGACCATCAGCGCGAGCATCACCGACAGGGCGATGAACTGCTCGCTGCCCGGGATGGCGAAGGGTGCGATCGCCGCCGCCGACATCAGGGAGAGCATGGCGACCGGTCCGGTATGCAGGAAGCGCGAGGAGCCCCACATCGCACCCACCGCGACCGGCAGCGCCGCGGCATAGAGCCCGTAGACCACCGGCAGCCCGGCGAGCGCCGCGTAGGCCATGCTCTGGGGGACCAGCACCATGGTGACGCTGAGCCCGGCGATCAGGTCGGAACGCAGGGTCGCGCGGGTCATCGGGAACCAGCGCAGGAAGGGGAACAGGGTTTGGAGCCAGGCGGGCACGACGGACTACCTCGTTAGCGACTACAACAGGGCACCTCGAAAAACGCGAGGTGTCCGTGCGGCACAAGGGCGTGCCGCGATGTTCAAGTGTCCAACCACTTGAAAATGAGGCGAAGCGGCAATCGCACGTTTCGCTTCGCGCCTTGAACAATCCCGGGGATGGGATTGTTCAAGGTCCTCAGCAGACCGCCCGTGCACCCCCGGGGCGGGGGTACGCCGGCGGACAAGGCGGGCGCAACCGCCCGGGGGGCGGGTCAGGAGCGGGCGACGATGCGCGGGCGCTCCATAGTAGGCGCGTTTTCCTCGGCGGTTACCATGACGATGGGCAATCCAAAGTCCATCCGCCGTCCGACCCCGCTGCGCACGGCGTGACCGAGGAAGCCGCTCTCGCTACACACCAGGAACAGCATGCGGGGCTCGTGACGGAGGAAGCGCGAAAGGCTGGCGCGAGGCTCGCCACGCAGGCGGGCGATGCGCCAGACCACACCCTCGCGCCCGAGCTCGGCGAGGTGGGGCTCGAGCAGCTCGCGCGCCCGGTCCTCCGACTGGAAGGTGACGACCGTCAGCGCCGCATTGATCTCGCGGCAGGTATCGGCCGCGTAGTGGACGACCGCCGGATCGAGCGTCGCCCCGAGATACAGGCCGACCTGGCCGTTGAGGCTCGGCTGCGGCGCCGCCTCGACGCGCGGGCGAGGCGGTACCGGGGCGGGCGCCGGAGCGGCAGGGCGGGGCTTGGCGGAAATCCCCAGGACACGGTTCTTGTCTCGGCCTGGGAGCATCTCCCCGGCATCGGCATAGGCGAGGGCGGCAAGGGCCTTCTTCAACTGGGCAGTGAGTCGCTTCATGGTCTGTCTCCGACTGAGTGGATGAGTGCCTACTCAGTAGACGCACGAGGCATGCCAACACGGAAGAAGGACGCAATTGCTTCTTTCCACGACGTTTTTTCGCTCGCCGCCGAGCCTGCCGACTGTTGCGGAACGCAACGCAACGCGGTCCTGATCTCGACCACGCCAGCCTTGCGCCAAGCACGGCGGGAGTGTTACAACACGCAACAGTCCTTGTTACACCCTGCAACCAACTACCCCCAGCCATCGCATGACCAGCCTGCGCCGCAAGATCACCCTGGGCTACTTCCTCGCCGCCGGGGCGGTCGTTGCGCTCGCGCTCCTGCAGGTCACCGTGCTCGGGTTGGTCGAGCGGCGCATCACCGCGGGCGAGGCGGTGGCCGACTTGCTTCAGGACAGCCTGGAGATGCGCCGCAACGAGAAGAAGTATTTCTTATCCGGCGACGACGCCGACCTGTGGGCGGCCCTGGACCACGCCGAGACGGGTCTGGCACGCCTGAACGAGCACCGCACCCTGTTTGCGCGACTCGCCGGCCCTGAGGAGCTCGCCCAGCTCGAGGCCAACTTGCTCCGCTACCATGAGCTGCTCGCGAGCTATGCCACGGCCTCGCGCGCCGAGCGCGAGGGAATCAGCGACCAGGCGCGCTCCGCCGGGCACCTCGTCTCGCAGGCCGCCAAGGTGTTCAGCCGACGGGACCGCGATGAGGTCACCGCAACGGTGCGGCGCGCGGTCAGCCTGCTCATCGCCTTTTCGATCCCGGCGGTCATCCTCGTCCTTATCGGCGGGCGCGCGCTCGCCGGCCGCATCCTCTCCCCGCTCAAGGCCCTGGAGGCGGGCCTCAAGCCGATCGCCGAGGGGCGCTATCGCCACCTGGCGCTGCCGACCATGGACCGCGAGATCGTCTCCTTCGCACGCGCCTTCAACGGCATGCTGGGTGAGCTGCAGGCCCGCCAGGATCAGCTCCGGCACTCCGAGCGCCTCGCCTCGCTCGGCACCCTGGTCTCCGGCGTCGCCCACGAGCTCAACAACCCCCTGGGCAACATCTCATCGTCGACGCAGCTCCTCCTCGAGGCTGAGGAAAGCGCCGCGGTTGAGCAGCGGCGCACCTGGCTCAGGCAGATCGAGAGCGAGACCGAGCGCGCACGCGGCATCGTGCGCACCCTGCTCGACTACGCGCGCAAGGACTCACTGCGCCCGCGCCAGAGCGAGTGCGTCGCCCTGGAGGAGATCGTCGTCGCCGCCCGCGGCTCGGTCGCTCGCGGCGCCGAGGCCGACGCGCGCGTCGCGCTTGACGTGCCCTCCGAACTGATCTTGGTCGCCGATGAGGAGCGCCTGCGCCAGGTCTTCATCAACCTGATCAAGAACGGACTGGATGCCAGCGGACCGGGCGTACAGGTGCGGGTGAGCGCGCGGCGCACCACCTGGGCGGCGAGCGCACCCGAGGCGGGCGCCTGGACCCTGGGCGGCGAGCCGCTGAGCCGAGCGCCCCAAGACCCACTGATCTGGGTCGCCGTCGAGGACGACGGACCGGGCATAGCGCCCGAGATCCTCCCGCGCGTCTTCGATCCCTTCTTCACCACCCGTGAGACCGGGCTCGGCACCGGCCTCGGGCTCTACATCGCGCAGGAGATCGTGCAGGAGCACGGCGGCTGTATCGGCGCCGAGAACCGCACCGGGGGCGGCGCCCGCTTCACGCTCTGGCTGCCCACCCGCTGCGAACAGGTGGACGCATGACCCGGCCGCTCGATGCCCCGATCCGCCTGCTGGTGATCGACGACGAGGCGATCGCGCTCAAGAACCTGGTCCACATCTTCGAGACCGAGCCCTACGAGGTCGTGGCCTGTCCCAGCGGCGCCGCGGGACTCGCCGCCCTGGAGCGCGAGCCCATCGACGTCGTGCTCACCGATCTGCGCATGCCCGGGGTGGACGGCATGGCGATCCTGGGGCGCGCCCGCGCCCTCTGGCCCGATATCCAGGTCATCGTCGTCACCGGCTACGCCACGCTCGACTCCGCTGTCGAGGCGATGAAGCAGGGCGCGTATCACTATGTCGCCAAGCCCTATCGCCTCGACGAGGTGCGCGAGGTGGTGCGCGGGGCGGCCGAGATGGCCCGCCTCAAGCGCGAGAACCGCGGCCTGCGCGAGCAGATCGAATCCGCCACCGGCAAGGCGACCGTGGTTACCCAGGACCTGAACATGCAGCGGCTGCTGGCGACCGCCCGGCAGATCGCGCCCACCGACTGCAACGTGGTGATCACCGGGGAGAGCGGCACCGGCAAGGAGCTCCTCGCCCGCTACGTGCACCGCCACAGCAACCGCGCCGACGCGCGCTTTTTCGGGGTCAACTGCGGGGCACTGCACGAGGAGCTGCTGGCGAGCGAGCTCTTCGGCCACGAGAAGGGGGCCTTTACCGGCGCCGTGGCGCGCAAGCAGGGTCTGATCGAGGTGGCCTCCGGCGGCACCCTGCTGCTCGATGAGGTCTCCGAGATGCCGACGTCGATGCAGGTCAAGCTCCTGCGCGTGATCCAGGAGCGCGAGCTGCTGCGCGTCGGCGGCCACGAGCCGGTGCCGGTGGACGTGCGCCTGATCGCGGCCACCAACCGCCCGCTGGAGGGCGCGGTCGCCGCCGGGCGGATGCGCGAGGACCTCTACTTTCGCCTCAACGTGGTCAACCTGGTGGTGCCGCCGCTGCGCGAGCGGCGCGACGATGTGCCGCTGCTCGCCTACTACTTCCTGCGCCGCCACGCCATCACCATGGGCAAGGAGGTCGACGAGATCGCCCCCGAGGCGATGCGCCTACTCAGCGCCTACGACTACCCGGGCAACGTGCGCGAGCTGTCGAATTTCATCGAGCGCGGGGTGGCGCTGGCGACCGGACGCGAGCTGCGGCCCGCGCACCTGCCGGAGGCCCTCACCAGCCTGGAGGTAAGGGTGATGCGCCCGGCGGGAGCAGGCGGCTTGCCAACCCTCGAGGCGCAAGAGGAGCAACTGATCCGCGAAGTGCTGGAGCGCACCGGGGGCAACCGCACCCGCGCCGCCCAGATCCTCGGCATCGACCGCGTCTCCCTGTGGCGCAAGATCAAGCGCCTCGGTATCGAGGTCTGAGGAGAGACGGTCGTAACGGATGCCCGAGCTGCCTGAAGTCGAGACGACGTTGCGCGGGATCGCGCCCCACCTGGCCGGGCAGCGGATCGAGCGCCTTCTCGTGCGCGAGCGGCGGCTGCGGCTGCCGGTGCCACCGGGGACGGAGGAGGCGCTCGCCGGACAGCGCATCGAGAGCCTGAGCCGGCGCGGCAAGTACCTGCTGATCGGTCTGGAGCGCGGGACGCTGATCCTGCATCTGGGGATGTCCGGGAGCCTGCGGGTGCTGCCCGCGCGCACGCCGCCTGCAACGCACGACCACCTCGACCTCTACCTCGCCGGCGGCGCCTGCCTGCGCCTGCATGACCCGCGGCGCTTCGGGCTGTTTCTGTGGACCGCCGAGCCCCCGGAGCGACACCCGCTGATCGCCGGGCTCGGCCCTGAGCCGCTGGAGGAGGGTTTCGGCGGCGACCACCTCTGGCGCCTCGCGCGCGGCCGGCGCACCGCGGTCAAGGCGTTCATCATGGATTCCGGGGTGGTCGTCGGGGTTGGCAACATCTACGCCAACGAGTCGCTGGCGCTCGCTGGCATCCACCCGGCGCGCCCCTGCGGGCGGGTGAGCCGCGCCCGCTACGCCCGGCTCGCCGCTGCCATCCGCCAGGTGCTGGCGAATGCCATCGCCGTCGGCGGCACGACCTTGCGTGACTTCGTGGCCGAGGACGGCCGCCCCGGCTACTTCGCCCAGTCGCTGCGCGTCTACGGCCGTACCGGCGAGCCCTGCCGCGGCTGCGGCGAGCCGATCCGCCAGCGGCGCATCGGCCAGCGCTCGAGCTTCTACTGCCGGCGCTGCCAGCGCTAACGGCCGGGTCGGCGTGCGCTCGCGCGGCGTTCGGACCGGCCCGACGGCCAGGGGTGCTGGTGGTGCAGCCTGGACGGGGTCCCGCAGTGGCGGCAGGCCGTCGATTCCCGAAACCAGGGCCCGGGCGCACAGTCGGTGCGTCAAGCGTCAAGCGTCAAGCGTCAAGCGATGGCGCTTACCCCCGAAGTGAGCCCATGGTCCAGACCAACATCGGTTTCATTCGCCCAGTGACGCTTCTCTCGGGGCAACGCGTCGAGAGCCCGGGCTAGGCCGGGCTCGCCCAGCACCGGATCAGCGGACCCCGCTGCCTTCGAGCGCCCGCAGCCGCGACTTGAGCGCCTCGATCTCGGCGTCGGTACCCGCCGCGGGCGGAGCGCCATAGACGTCGGCCCCGCTCGGCGGCGCGCCATAGTAGGGTGACGCTGGAGCGGCCGGGGCGCTGGGCGCCGGTGCCGGGTAGGCGCGGTCGGCGGCACCATACGCTGCCCCGCCGTAGGCCGGACCCGCGGGGCCGTAGCCGCCGGGAGCGCCGAACCCGGGTCCGGGCGCTCCGTAGCCGCCCGGACCACCATACTCGCCGGGACCGCCGTAGCCGTAACCGCCGCCGTATCCGGGGCCGCCGTAGCCATAGCCCGGCCCCCCGTAACCGTAACCCGGGCCACCATAGCCCGGCCCGCCCCAGGGGCCGTCGTCGTAGTCGCGATCCTTGCCGCCACCCATCCATTTCGACGGGTTCATCATGTTGCCCATGTCGAAGGCCAGGCCATTGCCCGCGCCGAGCGCGAGCGCAACGCCGAGGATGAGGGTTGCCGCGCCCTGCGGCATGCTTCGATCGGTCATCTCTTCTACTCCTGTGGTGTCGGGGGCTGCCGCGTTGCGCAGGCCCCGGTGTGGGTCGTTCGGGACGGCGGGCCGCATCAGGCGACCGGGCGTTCGATGGCGGTCGAGCGGTGAAGCACCGCGCTCACCGTTCCCGGTCTTTCGTGCGAGGACCCTGTGTCGGTACCTGAGGTACTTGGGCTCTTCCTGGAAGGGAGAGGCAGGCAACCTAGGCGGGTAAGCGGCTCTGCTTATACCCGCGGCACCCCAAGAACACAAGGAACCCCAGACTGCGGATGGCCCGGGTCGAGGTGCATGGCTCGGGCTCGCCATCGCAGCCCGTTCCGGCGGCCCCGTGTCCGATCCGTAAGGCTTCAACACCGATGGTGGTTAGGGGTGGATTGCAGCTCGCCGTCCGGTTGCGAACGACGGCTCGACGGGACAGACGGTCGTCAGGTCGGCAGGCATTTGCCGGATTCACGCTAAGCCTTGCCAGCCCAGCCCTCCTCGCCGCGCTCACAGTCCCGCAGTTGCCTTGACGGCGGCACTGAGGCGGCTGGCGTCGGCGTAGGGGAGCGGCAGGTAGATGGCCGCCATGGCCTCGGCGAGGGCCTTGGCCTGCGGTTGCGGGCGGGGCGAGGTGTCGACCAGGAGGGCGGCGATCGCCTCCGCCCGGACCCGCCGTGCGCCGGCGAGCGCCTCCTCGCCCGCCTGGGCGCGTCCGCCCTCGCCGCGGCGGGCGACGTTGGCGCGCCCGTCGGTGAGCAGGATCAGTAGGGGGGTGCCACCGCGGCGCTTGACCGCATCGGCGAGGAGCAGGCCGGTCTCGATCCCCGCCGCGAGCGGGGTCCCTCCACCGCCCGGCAGGTCCGCGAGGCTGCGCTTGGTCCGCACCAGGGAGCGCGTCGGCGGGAGCAGGATCTCCGCTCCCTGCCCGCGGAAGGCGACCAGGGCGACGCGGTCGCGGCGCACGTAGCAGTCGGCGAGCAGGAGCTCGACCGCGCCCTTGGCCTCCGCGAGGCGGTGCAGGGCGGAGGAGCCGGAGGCGTCGACGATGAACACCGCGGTGGTCTCCGAGCGCTGCTTGTAGCGCTGGATGCGGAAGTCGTCGCGGCGGACCTCGATCTTGGGTCTGGCCCCGTTCTCGTTATCGAAAAGGGATCTGACCCCTTTTTCGGAGCGGCGCAGGCGCTGCCAGGGGGCGGCGGCGCGCAGGGTCTCGATCAGGTTCAGCCGGTCGCCGGGGCGAAGCTCGCCGCGGCGCACACCGGCGGGTCGGCCGCGCAGCGAGGCGTGGCGCAGCTCCCCGGCCTTGCCGATGCTGCGTGCCCGCTGGCGGCGCCCGCCGCCGAGGCGCAACTGGGCGAGGAGATGGGCGGGTATGGCGGCCTTGGCGGCCTCCAGCACCTGGTCGGCGAGAGGGGCGTCCTCAATCTCGGACTTTGACTCCCCGTCCGACTCGGGGGGCTCGGGCTGGGGCGGCTCGGGCTCGGTCTCGGGGGGCTCGACGTAGGGGATGACGGTGGCGCGTGGGGCGAGCACCAGGCGGGCGGCGAGGGTGACCTGGCGGTCGCTGACCTCGGTCGCGCCCTCCAGGGCGGCGGCGATGCGGGCGGCGCGCAACGCGAAGACCGGGGCGCGGAGCGAGGCGATGCCGAGCGCCAGGGCCGCGGCGCAGAGGGCGTCGACCTGGGCACCGGCGATGTGGACCTCGGGCAGCCGGTCGCGGGCGGCGGCGATCGTCTCCGCCGTGTAGGGTCCGTCGCCCAGGTCGCGGATACCGATGGGGCTTAAGTCGAGGTGGAAGGCGAGCCGGTCGAGGAGCGCGCCGGCGACGTGCTCGTCGTCCTCGGCGCCCTCGTCGAGCGCGATCACGCCGAGGCGCGCGGGCGAGCTCAGGGCCAGGCCCTCGCGCTCCACCAGCACCTCGCCGCGGTCGAGCGCGGCGCAGAGATAGGCGACCGGGGCGCCGGCCACGCGCTCGGCCATGGCGAGCTCGACCATCCCGCCGTCGGCCTCGGCGAGCAGTCCGCGCTCGGCCACCGGCCGGCCGGCCCTGAGCGTCGCGGGGAGATCGAGCCCGCCGAGCAGGCGCCCGTCGGCGACGTGCAGCGGGATCTTGCGCCGCGGCATGCCGGCTGGGAGGAGGGCGTGGAGGTCGGCGAGCCACTGTTCGCGCACCGGTCCCGGGCGTGCCCGCAGGGCAACCCCGCCGGTCGCGACGGGATCGACGGCGAAGAGCGCCGCGGCCAGCGCGGCCTCGGTCCAGGGGCCGAGGTCTGGAGCGGGCTCCATCAGGCGAGGAGCTCCTGGACCACGCGCTCGACGCGGGCGGTGGAGCCCGACTCGTCGAGCGGGTCGCGCCGCAGGCGGTGGCGGAGCGCGGGCGCGGCGACGCGGCGGAGATGCGCCGTGCCGACCTCGGGCTCGCCTTCGAGCGCCGCGAGGGCACGTGCGGCGCGGATGAGCGTCAGCTCCCCGCGCAGTCCGTCGGTGCCGAGCGCCAGGCAGACCCGGGCGGCCTGCTCCAGGGCCTGGTCGGCGACACCCACCTCGGGCAGCACGGCCTGGGCCTTGGTGATCTGCTGGCGGATCTTGCCGTCCTTGCGCCGCCACTTGTCGGTGAAGGCGGCGGGATCGCGCTCGAACTCGTCGCGCCGCCGCACCACCTGGACCCGGGTCGGCAGGTCCTCGGGGGTGCGCACCTCCACCGAGAGGCCGAAGCGGTCGAGGAGCTGGGGCCGCAGCTCGCCTTCCTCCGGGTTGCCGCTGCCGATCAGGACGAAACGCGCCGGGTGGCGGACGCTCAGGCCCTCGCGTTCGACCAGGTTCTCGCCCGAGGCGGCGACGTCGAGCAGGGCGTCGACCAGGTGATCCTCCAGCAGGTTGACCTCGTCGATGTAGAGAAAGCCGCGGTGAGCGCGGGCCAGCAGCCCCGGCTCAAAGGCCTTCTCGCCGCGGGTGAGCGCGAGCTCTAGATCCAGAGCGCCGATCACCCGGTCCTCGGTCGCGCCGAGCGGGAGGTCGACCACCGGGACTGGGACTGAGCGGGTCTTGAAAGGACCGGACTCAAGCCGTGCGCGGCACTGCTCGCACAGCCCCGCGGCATCGGCCCGGGGGTCGCAGCCGTAGCGGCAGTCGGCCACCGCGCGCATCCTGGGCAGCAGGGCCGCCAACGCGCGAACCGCGGTAGACTTGCCCGTGCCCCGGTCGCCGAACACCAGCACCCCGCCGATGCGCGGGTCGACCGCCCCGATGAGGAGCGCGAGCTTCATCTCTTCCTGGCCGACGATGGCGGAGAAGGGGAATGGGACGGGCATAGGCGTCTCGGGTCAGGCTGGCGGCACGCGGTGGGTTGATGGGCGAGGGCGGATGATGGGCGTCAAGGCCCTGCGTCAACGTTACATGACGGACTAGCTGTAAATCTACAAAGACATGCGGGTGAGGCGAGCCCCGGGGCCCGCGACCACTGATTGGAGTGGACCATGGGTTACCCCCAAGCACCGAGCTCGGCATCCACCCAAGGCTCCAGCCAGACCGAGCGCCTCGTTCTGCGCGCGCTGCTCCTCTCCGGGCTCGTCTGGTCCGTGCTGGGCCTCGCCGTCCTAGCGACCCTGGCCCAGGTCTTGGTCTCGATCTGGGGCCCGATCGCCTGAGGCGTCCCCCCGGGTCAGGCCGGGGCCGGTCTCCAGTCCCGCCAGCCAGCCGTTGACGGCGTCGAGGAAGGCGGCCGGGCACTCCTCCTGGGGGGCGTGACCGCAGCCCGGGAGGACGACCAGCTCGGCGTTCGGCAGGCCCGCGGCCACCCGGCGCGTGTCCTCGACCGGGACCAGCCGGTCCTGATCCCCGGTCACCACCAGCACCGGCTGGCCGATCTGGGCCAGGCGCTCGCCGACGTCCACCGGCGTCGACAGCGAGCGCGCCATCAGCTCGCCCCAGGCGAGGTCCCAGTTGGCCACGCGGGTGTGGATGAGGGCGAGCTCGCGGCGCTGCGGCGTGATCCGCTCGGGGTCATGGTACGAGAGCCCGAGCAGGGTGTGCTCGCCGAGGAAGCGCCCGATAAGAAGGCTCAGCCGCCGCATCTGCGGCAGCTCGGTGACCGGCCCCGGGAAGCTCGGGCGCTGCGCGTAGACCCAGGGCGCGATCAGAATCAGGGACTCGACCCGCTCCGGGTGCGCCAGGGCCGCCTCTAGCGCCAGCGTGCCGCCCGAGGAATTGCCGATGAGATGCGCGCGCTCGATGCCCAACCGGTCGAGCACCGCGAAGAGCTGCGCGATCGCGGCCTCCTTGGCGTACGGGTGCGGGCCGTTCCAGTCGCCGCGCTTGAGCTTCGCGCTCAGGCCGTAGGGGATCTGGTCGTAGGCGACCATCCGGCCCCGTTTGGCGAGGTCCTCCGGCACCTGCCCCCAGGTGAAGGCGTTCAGGGTGAAGCCGTGCAGGAGCACGATCGCGGGGGCGGCGGTAGCCGCCGGACCCGGCCGCTCCAGGTAGTGGATGCCGATCCCCGAGGTCCCCGGAAATGGGATGGTCAGGAAGCGACTCTCCGGCCGCGCCGCACCGCTCGCCGAGCCCAGTGCCTGGACCGTCTCCGTCGGGATCAGGAACGGCCCGAGCAGCACGACCCCCAGCAGCAGGGCGAAGAGGATCGCAAGGGCAAGCATGAGGCGCTTGAGCATCGCGGCGGGTCCCGTGTCACAACCGACGGGCCGGCGCGGCGGGCGCCGGGGCTGGCCGCCGAAGATACCCCAATGAGGGGCGCAAGGGGACGGGTGCCCACGCTGGGCCCGTCCCTCGACCCAGCCTCCGAGAGGCTGGCGGGAGCCCGAGGGGAAACAAACCGGCCATGCGGAGAAGCGGGACTGCGCCGGCACTCACCGAGCCCGCCGGTGGCGGGCCCCTTGACCAGTCAACCGGTGGTCCGGGCCACCGCTGGACCGGGCATTTCGCCACCCCGCCGCTGCTCTTATGATGAGCGGCCGCCTTCGCACGGGCGGCTGCCCCTTGGTCGTTCGAGCTACATGCGCGCGCCTTCAGCCCAGATCCCCGCAGCCCTGCTCCTGATCGCCGCGGCGGCCGTGCTCGCCGGGGCGCTTGCCCGCCCCTACGACCTGGAGCGCATGGTGGTCTGGCACGATGAGGTGTTCACCGCGATGCGGGTGTTCGGCAACAGTCAGGCCGAGGTCGGCCAGGAGGTCTTCAGCGGCCATGAGCGGCCGGCGGCCGACCTGCTCGCCTATCAGCGCCCGTCGCCGGGCAGGGCGTGGACCCACACCCTGTCGGCCTTCAAGGAGCACCCGGAGCATGCGCCGCTCTACTACACGCTCGCCTGGCTCGCCGCCGCGCTCCCCGCCGAGCCCATCGCCGCGCTCCGCGGGACCTCGGCGGTGCTCGGGGTCCTGCTCATCCCGGCGGTCTTCTGGCTGGCGCGCGAGCTCTTTCGCGACCCGGGAGCGGCCTGGGTGGCTGCCGCCCTGGTCGCGATATCACCCCTGCACCTGCTCTACGCCCAGGAGGCGCGGCAGTACGCCTTGTGGACGGTGCTGGTCGCGGCGGCGAGCGCGGCGTTTCTGCGCGCCCTGCGCCGGGGCGGGCGCGCCGATTGGGCGCTCTACGCGGTGCTCGCGGCCTTGGGGCTCTGGTCGCACGCGCTCACGGTGCTGGCGGTGGCCGCCCACGGGGCCTATGGGGTGCTAACGGCAGGAGGACGCGCCGCGCTGTCCCGATTCTTGCGCGCCTGGGGCGCCGCGCTCGGGCTCGCCGTCCTGCTCTTCGCGCCCTGGCTGTGGGTGATGGTTGCCGGCGCAGAGGAGGTCCAGCGCTTCACCGGCTGGATGCAGCGGCCGATCTCCGCCGAGCGCATCGCTGAGGCCTGGGGAATGCACCTGGTGCGGGTGTTCGCAGACCTCCCCGCGGCGGGGCGCTGGCTGCTGCTCGGGCTGCTGCCGCTCACCTGGGTGCTTTGGCGGCTGGGGCGGGGGGCGCCGGCGCGGGTGACGCTGTTCCTGGGGCTGCTGCTCGCGGCCTTCGCCAGCGCCATGCTGCTGCCCGACCTGGTCCTCGGAGGCAGCCGCTCCCTGCACCCGCGCTACGTGCTGCCGGGTTTTCTGGCGCTGACGCTGGCGGCGGCCTGGGTGCTGGCGCAGGGCTGGGATGCCCCGCAGCGGGGCCGCCGGCTCGGCGCCCGCGCGGGGCTGATGCTGGTGCTCGCGCTAGGGCTCGGCTCGCAGTGGCAGATCCTTGCGGCCGATACCTGGTGGAGCAAGAACTACAGCGGCGAGAACCACCGGGTCGCCGCACGGGTGAACGCGGCGGAGCGGCCGCTGGTGCTCGCCTCGGGCAGCGGGGTCGGACTCGGCGAGCTGATCTCGCTCGCGTACGACCTCGACCCGGAGGTACGGGTCTGGGGCGAGCCGCCCGGGTCGGGTGCCCGAGTCCCTGCGGGCTACGCGAGCCTGTTCGCGGTGACGCCCTCCGGGGAGCTGCGCGCCCAGCTCGGTCCGAGCTACCGGCTGGAGCCGGTCGGCGGGACCTGGCAGTGGTACCAGGCGGTGCCCATTGCGGGCGAGGAGCAACCATGAGCCGCGGCGGCATCCTCATCACACTGGTGATCGCGCTGCTCACGGTGGCGCTCTGGGCGCTGCTGAACCAGCCCTCCGATGAGCCGCCCTGGCCGGCGCGCATCCAGGGCTTCTCGTTCTCGCCCCTGCGCGCCCATCAGGATCCGACACGCGGTGATCACCCCAGTATTCAGGAGATCGACGAGGACCTCGCCCTGCTCCAGGGTGAGGCTCACGCGGTGCGCACCTACACGGTCGCTAGCACGCTGGGCGAGGTGCCGCAGCTCGCCGCCGCGCACGGGCTCAACGTCGCCCTGGGGGCCTGGCTCGACAGCTACCGGGAGACCAACGAGGCCGAGATCCAGCGCCTGATCGAGGTTTATCGCCAGGGGCACCGCAACGTGGTGCGGGTAATCGTCGGCAACGAGGCGATCCTGCGCGGGGACCTCGAGGTCGAGGAGGTCGCGGCCTACGTCCAGCGGGTGCAGCAGTCGGTGTGGGCGCCGGTGAGCACCGCCGAGCCCTGGCACGTCTGGGTCGATCACCCGGAGCTGGCCGATCAGGTGGACTTCATCGCCGCGCACATCCTGCCTTACTGGGAGGGGCTGCCGGTCGACGACGCCGTCGATTATGTCGTGATGCGCTACGAGCAGCTCAAACGGCTGTTCCCGAGCAAGCAGATCGTGATCGCCGAGGTGGGCTGGCCGAGCAACGGCCGGCAGATCGGGGGGGCCGAGGCGTCGCTGGCCAACCAGACGCGTTTCCTGCGCCGGCTCCTGCACCGCGCCGAGGAGGAGGGTTACGTCTACTACGTCATGGAGGCCTTCGATCAGCCCTGGAAGCGAAAGATCGAGGGCGCCATCGGCGCCTATTGGGGCGTCTTCGACGCCGCGCGCAGGCCCAAGTTCGCCTTCACCGAGCCCGTGGTGCGCGTCCCGCACTGGCGGGAGCTGGCGGCGCTCTCGGTGGGGATGGCGGTGCTGATCCTGGTGCTGGTGTTCCGCGACAGCGCGACGCTCGCCTCCAGCGGCAAGGGGTTCCTGGCCCTGGTGACCTACCTCATCAGCACGGCGGCCGTGTGGATCATCTACGACTACACGCGCCAGTACATGACCCTGCCGACGGTGCTGGTGGGCATAGTCCTGCTCCTCGGCGGGCTCGGCATCGTCCTGCTCCTGATCGCCGAGGCCCACGAATGGGCCGAGTCGCTCTGGCTCAAGCGCTGGCGCCGGGCCTTTCCGCACCGGGAGCTGCCGGCCGAGGAGCTGCCCGTCGTCTCGATCCACGTGCCGGCCTATAACGAGCCGCCCGAGCTCCTGATCGAGGCCCTCGACGCCCTGGCCGCGCTCGACTACCCGGCATTCGAGGTCCTGGTGATCGACAACAACACCAAGGACCCACAGGTGTGGCAGCCGGTCGAGGCCCATTGCCTCAAGCTCGGCTCGCGCTTTCGGTTCTTCCACGTCGACCCGCTCGCGGGCTTCAAGGCCGGGGCGCTCAACTTCGCGCTACGCGAGACCGACCCGCGCGCGGAGGTGGTCGCCGTGATCGACGCCGACTACCGGGTCTACCCGGGTTGGCTGTGCGACCTGGTCCCCGCCTTCGCCGACCCCGAGGTGGCCATCGTCCAGGCCCCGCAGGACTACCGCGACGGCGAGCAGAGCGCCTTCAAGGCAATGTGCATGGCCGAGTACTCCGGTTTCTTCCATATCGGGATGGTCACCCGCAACGAGCGCAACGCCATCATCCAGCACGGCACCATGACGATGGTCCGGCACAGCGCGTTGGACGAGGTCGGCGGCTGGGCCGAGTGGTGCATCACCGAGGACGCGGAGCTGGGGCTGCGGCTCTTCGAGCGCGGGCACAAGGCCCTCTACATCCCCTGCACCTATGGCCGGGGGCTGATGCCCGACACCTTCGCCGATTTCAAGAAGCAGCGCTTCCGCTGGGCCTACGGGGCGGTGATGATCTTCCGCCGACACTACAAGGAGCTGCTGGGCCTAAGGCGCAGCCGCCTCTCCCCCGGCCAACGCTACCACTTCGTCGCCGGCTGGCTGCCCTGGTTCGCCGACGGGCTCAACCTGCTGTTCAACCTGGCGGCACTCACCTGGTCGGTCGGAATGGTGATGGCGCCGCACGACTTCATGCCGCCGCTCATCACGCTGGCCCTGATCCCGCTGGTGCTGTTCGGGTTCAAGGTGACCAAGGGCTTCTTCCTCTACCGCCGGCGGGTGGCGGCGACCCTGCGCCAGAGCCTGGCGGCCGCGGTCGCTGGGCTCGCCCTCTCGCACACCATCGCCCGGGCGGTGTGGACCGGGTTCACCAACAGCCGGCTCGGGTTCTTCCGCACGCCCAAGCTGGCCTCGGCGCCCGCGCTGGTCCGTGCCCTGGCGGACGCCCGCGAGGAGGCCCTGCTGCTCGCCGCGCTCTGGATGGCCTCGGCCTTCGTGCTGCTGCGCGACGACGCCTACATGCGCGACGTGCGCCTCTGGGCCCTGGTGCTCTTTGTCCAGGGCATCCCCTATCTCGCCGCGATCCTGGCGTCGCTGGCGAGCGCGGCGCGGCGGCTGCCGGCCGGCCTGGTCGGGCCCATGGGCGAGCTGCGCGGCGACGGCGGGACGGTCTGAGGGCGGCGCGCGACGGTTCCGGGTTAGCATCTGGGCACGCCGCCGGAGCCGTCGCGCATGGACCAGACCCGCATCATCCGTCGCTATTCCGCGTACTTCCCAGGCTGGGCCGTCGCCTTCGGTGCTCACGAGCTGGTCGAGGACAGCACCCACGACCGGCAGTGGCTCTTCGCCGACGAGCAGCTCGGGCTGATCCTGACCCCGGCGGTCAGGCGCCTCCTCTACCACCGCCTGCTCGGCCACGAGGGGGTCCAGGAGGTGGTGCTCGGGCCGGCGGGTCTCGGCACCGGCGAGGACGAGCCGCCCTTGCTGGGGACCGATGAGGCGCGGCCGCTCTCCGCCCTGCGGGCGCTCATCGCTCTGCCCGAAGATCTGCACCTGTACCAGAGCTACCACCTGCTCTACCCCGGCGGCACCCGTATCTTGACGCTCAGCCGCCGCGCCCCCCTGGGCTTGATCTACCGGGAGATGGCGCCGCTGCGGGTGCGGATGGTCTGAGGCTCACCCCGAGGACCACTCAGTCTCGTTCCCAAGGTCCCCTTGGGAACGCAGGCTGCGAAGCTCTGCTTCGCGGCCGACTGTCCCCCGGACAGGACCAGCCCCCCGAATTGCAGCTCCGACGCGGTTGGCCAGGGCGGGAAAGGCGAGAACACGGGCGGTCCCGAGGGCCAGCTGCCTTGGTCATGCCGGTATAATCCCCCGCCATCACCCAGGTCCGAGTCCGGCCGGCAGGCCGAGGGGGCAGCGTGTCTGACAAGCCCAAGATCATTGTGTCGTCGCTGGATCTGGAGCGGCTCCAGACCTTGCTCGACGCGCTGCCCGCAACCGCCTTTCCGGGCAAGACCGACCTCCAGGCGGAGCTCGACCGCGCCGAGATCGTCGAGCCGGAGGCGATGCCGCCCTCGGTGGTGACGATGAACTCGACCGTCCGCTTCGCGATCGACCCTTCGGGCGAGGAGTTCTGTCTGACGCTGGTCTACCCGAAGGACGTCACGACGGGCGAGGATCGGATCTCGGTGCTGGCCCCGGTGGGGAGCGCGCTGCTCGGCTTGGCGGTCGGCGACCACATCGACTGGCCGCGCCCCGGCGGTGGTGTCATGCAGGTGCGTATCGTCGACGTCGTCTATCAGCCCGAGCGCGCCGGCGAGCGGCATCGCTGACCCCCGGCCCTCGCCGAGAGGGCGTTGCGCCTGTCGCGCATCGGTGCGGCGTTCCACCAGTGCTTGCCCCGCAAGGGGGTGGCGTTTCGATCTCGTCCGCAGGTGAGGTCGTCGATTCGCGGGAAGTCTGGCCGCCGCCGGCGACGCGGCTCGCTGGCGCGTTGACTCGCCCTGCGGGAGCGGTGCGCGGGTAAGATCGTGGCTGCGCCGGCACTGACTCGGCGGACCAAGGGGCGCTGCTCAGCGCGGAGCCGCTTGGCCCGGCAACCACACCCGATTGACTGCCCTGGCAGCGACCAGGGCGCGGAGGATCCCCGTGTTATTCGCATGTAGGTGCGAGGACCAGCGCATCGAGATCATCGAGGACCTTGGCCGCCTTGGGGAGGCGGCGTGGATCGATGTCTCCGAGGCCACCGAGGAGGAGCTGGCGCTGGTCTCGCCCATGGTGCCCCACACCCTCCCGGACGAGGAGGATGCCGACGAGATCGAGTCGAGCACTCGCTCCTACGTCGACGAGCAGGGGTTTCACATCTCGATCCTGTTTCTCCATCAGGTGGAGGGGAAGCCCGAGAACACCAGCGTTACGCTGGTGTTTTCCATGGGGCGGCTGATCACGGTGCATGACCGCGACGTACCGGCCATCCGCCTACTGCGGATGCGGGTGCGCCGGCAGCCGGGGCTCATCACGGATCCCCTCGGGCTGTTCGCGAGCCTGCTCGAGATCGCGGTCCTTGATCTCGGGGATACCCTCCAGGAGCTGTATCGGGACCTGGAGGAGACCAGTCACCTGGTCTTGGAGGATCCCGACGCGGACCTGGAAGACTCGCTGGCGCGCCTCGCCCGGCACGAGAACGTCAACGGCAAGGTCCGCCTGTGCCTGATGGACGCACGGCGGGACCTTGCCTTCGTCCTGCGCAGCGCTCAGGCCACCAAGCCCGCCTCCAAGCGCATCAAGTTCCTCATGTCCGAGATCGACGCCTTGCTGCCCCACAACAATTACCTGTTCGAGAAAGTGAACTTTCTCCTCCAGGCGGCGCAGGGCTTCATCAACATCGAGCAGAACAAGATCATCAAGATCTTCTCGGTGGCGGCGACCGCCTTTCTGCCGCCCACCTTGGTGGCCAGTGTCTACGGCATGAACTTCGAGTTCATGCCGGAGCTGCAGTGGAAGTACGGTTATCTGGTCTCGATCGGGGTCATGTTGATTTCTGGCGTCTTGCCGATCTTGTACTTCAAGCGCAAGGGTTGGCTCTGAGGCGGTTCGCCGGCCCACGCTCGATCCGCCTCGGATCCGACCCCGCGATCGCGGCAGGAGGTATCAAGCGAAGCGACCGGCGGCCCGCAGGCGCTGCCGGTGCGCTAGCGCGGCGGCGATCGCCAGGCCGCCGAAGATGAGCAGCGCCAGGCGGATGCCGACCTCGTGGGTGAGTGCACCGACGGCTAGGCTGCCGAGCGGCGCGATGCCAAGGAACGCGACCGAGAAGATCGCCATCACCCGGCCGCGCAGCTCGTCGCGCACCCAGCTTTGCAACAGGGTGTTGCTGCCGGCCGCGACCAGCACCACCGAGAATCCAAGCGCCATCAGGATCGGATAGGCGAGCACCGTCAAGCGGTTGAGGGAAAACGCCACCAGCGCCGCACCGGCGAGCAGGGCCGCCCCGCCGACCCGCCCGGGCAGCCCGTCGAGCGAGCCGCGCGAGGCGAGCACCAGGCTCGCCAGCAAGGCACCGGCGCCGGCGCTGCTCACAAGCAAGCCGAAGGTCTGGGCGTCGCCGCCGAGCACCGTCTTCGCATAGAGCGGCAGCATGACGACATAAGGGGTGACGAGGAAGCTCAGCGCCGCGACCAGTAATAGGAAGAGCCGGATCGCAGGGTTGCTAAAGGCGTACGTCAGGCCCTCGCGCAATGCGTGCAGCGCCGGCTTGGACTCGCCGCGGCCTGGGCGGGTGCGCAGCGCGGCCAGGGCCAGGAGCACCGCCAGATAGGAGAGTGCGTTCAGCAGGAAGCAGATGGCCTCCCCCGCCCGCGCCACGATGACGCCGGCAAGTGCGGGACCGACGAAGCGGGTGGCATTGATCACGAAGGAGTTGAGCGCGATCGCGTTGGGCAGCAACGCGCGATCCCCGACCAGATGCACCACCAGGGCCTGGCGTGCCGGCATGTCGACGGCATTGATGCACCCGAGCACGAAGGCCAGTGCGATCAGGAGCGTCGGTGTGACCCAGCCCTGCCAGGTCAGCACGCCCAGGGTCAGGGCTTGCAGCATGGCCAGCCCCTGGGTCGCGAGCATCAGGCGACGGCGGTCGACGCGGTCCGACCACACCCCGCCGAGCGGCGCCAACAGGAGGATCGGGATCTGGCTTGCGAACCCGAGCAGCCCCAGCACCAGGGCAGAGTGGGTGAGTGAGTAGGCGAGCCATGCCATGGCGACCTGCTGCATCCAGGTGCCGGCTACGGAGACGAGCTGGCCCGCGAAATACAGCCGGAAGTCCCGGGCGCGCAACGCGCTCAGCGCGCGCGGCCAGCTCGGGTGTGGGGGGGTGCGGGACGGCTCGTGCACAGCGCGATGGTGACATCGGGCCCTGGGTGCCGCCAGGTGGCCGACGCGCCCCGCCGCGGGCGGGCCAGGACCCGCCAGGGTTCCGCGGTCAGGGGCGAACCGGCCGGCCTGGGTGCTACAGGGATGCGGCGTGTGTGGTTAGGAGCTCCCAGGCCTCGCGCACGTGGCGCTCGGTGGTGGTGCGCTGGCCGATCGCCATGCGGATGGCATAGCGGCCCTTGAGCGCGGTGTGGGTGAGGTAGACCCGCCCGCCGGCATTGACCCGCTCCAACAGCTCGGCGTTGAGTCGCGCCAGCTCCGCCTCGGACGCCCCAGACCGGCGCAGTCGGAAGCAGACCAGGCTGAGGTTGACCGGGGCCATCAGCTCGAAGCGCGGGTCGGACTCCACCCAGCCCTTGAACAGCTCCGCCAGGCGCAGGTGCTCAGCTCCGCCAGGCGCAGGTGCTCGCGCACCATCGCGCGCAGGCCCTCGACCCCGTAGGAACGGATCACGAACCAGAGCTTGAGGGCGCGAAAGCGCCGGCCGAGCTGGATGCCCCAGTCGCGGTAGTTGCGCACCTGGGCGTCGTGGCCGGTCTTGAGGTACTCGGGGTGGATCTCGAAGGTGCGGATCAGCGTCCCCGGGTCTTTGACGAAGAAGGCCGAGCAGTCGAAGTTGGTGAGCATCCACTTGTGCGGATTGAAGACGAAGGAGTCGAGCCGCTCCGCGCCCTTGAGCATTCCCCGTTTCTCGTCGAGCAGCGCGGCGGTGCCGCCGAAGGCGGCGTCGACATGAAACCAGACCCCATGGCGCGCGCAGATCTCGCCGATGGGCTCCAGGGGGTCGAGCGCGGTCGATGAGGTGGTGCCGAGGGTGGCGATGACGCAGGCTGGCTGCAGGCCCTGCTCACGGTCCTCGCGCAGCGCCGCGTCGAGGGCCTCCGGGATCATCGCGAAGCGCTCGTCGGTGGGGATGCGGCGCAGGTTCTCGATCCCGTAGCCCGCGATCTTGACGCCCTTGTCGATGCTGGAGTGGCCCTCCTCGGAGGTGTAGACCCTCAGCGGCTGACGCACCCCGCCACGGTTGGCCGCAAAGTCGGTCGCCCGCTCGCGGGCCGCGAGCAGGGCACACAGGGTGGCGGTCGAGGAGGTGTCCTGGATCACCCCGGTCATCCCCGGCGGCAGGCCGAGCATCTGGCGCAGCCAGTCCATGACGACCTCCTCCAGCTCGGCCGCCGCCGGAGAGGTCTGCCAGATCATGCACTGGGCGCCGAGCCCGGCGGTGAGCAGCTCGCCGAGGACCGAGGGCGGGCTGTTGTTGGCGGGGAAATAGGCGAACCAGCCGGGGTGCTGCCAGTGGGTCATCCCGGGCAGGACGATGGTCTGGAAGTCCACGAGGATCTGCTCCATCGCCTCGCCGGCGACCGGGGGTGCGGCCGGGAGTTGGGCCTTGATCTCGCCGGGCTGGACCTGAGCGCGCACCGGGTAGTCCTCGACCTGCTCGAAGTAGTCGGCGACCCAGTCGATCAGCTCGTGGCCGTAGCGGCGGAAGGCTTGGTGATCCATTGTTAAAACCTCGACAGTGCAGAGGATGGGGGGGCCGACGGCTCGACGCCCCGACAGCACCGGAGCGCGAGCGGCGCGCTGTTTGCGCTCAGTCGCGGTCGGTTGGCGGCAGGACCGGCGGGTGACCGGCGCGCTGGCGCAACCAGTTAACCGCCCTGAGCACGCCGGGCTGGCCCACGATCCGTTTTTCAAGCCGGTACTTGCCGGGGAAGTCGGTGAGCGTGAGACCGATCAGCAGGGTCAGCAGTCCCTGGCCGGGGAGCAAGAGCATGGCGAGCCCAGCGAGGATCAGGAGCACACCCAGGGTGTTCTTGACGATCACGATGCTGTGATGCACCAGCGGATGGCGCTCGTGGGCATAGTCGTGCGGGCGGTAGTCGTGGCTGAAATAGTCCGCCGGGATGCGCACCACCAGGAAGGGCAGCAGCAGGATGGTGGCGAGCAGCGACACCACGCCGATCACGCCCAGCAGGCCGAGCAGGGTTCCGTTCTCGGTGATCCAGGCGAGGATGCCGTCCACGCTCAGCCCCTCCCCTCGCGAGAACGCCCGCCGCGGGCGATCCGCGGCGGGCGGATCAGATTGCGCGTGACGGGCGGGATCGGGGTATCCATTGCTCCAGCGAAGGTTGCTTGGATGGAATGTTGGCTCGGCGGAGCGGAGTTACGGCACGCTTGCCGAAACCGGGCAACGGGCGCTCTGGTTTGGCGTGGGATCGGCCGGAGACCTCAGCGGTTTGCTGAGTCGCCCGGCAACGCGTCGTCCGGCCGTGGTGGCTCGGTCCCTGCCTTGCCGAGCACGCGATCGAACTCCGTAAGATTGGCACGCCGAGCCCGCTCTCGGAAATAGGCCTCCGTCCGCAGCGCGGCGGCCTTCTCGGCGACGGCGACGTTGATGAACTGGTTGATCGTCGTGTTCTCTTCCGCCGCGATGCGCTTGACCTCTTCTAGCAGCGATTTCTGGAGCCGCAGCGCATAGTTGCTGGTCGTTGTCATCTTAACCTCCGAATGATGTCGGCGGGCCGCTCGACGTCGATCCCAAAGCGCCGAGCGGCTGGCAGGAAATCCCGCTGGTTGAAGGTCACAATCGCGTCGGCCTGACCATTGACAGCCGCCTCAAGGACCATCTCGTCGTTGGGGTCCCGCAGCAGCGGGCGCCAGAGAAAATGCGGCACGACCGGAGTGACCAGTAGCGCGAGACCATCGAGAAAGACGCCGATCTCGCTCGCATCGAGACCCGAGGCCGCCAAGTTATCGGGTCGGGTCAGCACCGCCTCGTACTCGACGAACATGCCGATGGTCGCGACCGCCTTCACGCGCCCGCCGCGGAGCTCCTGGAGCAAACGACGCGAAGCCCCGCGCGAGCTTCGCACCGCCGCAACAACCACGTCGGTGTCGAGCACCAGGATCATATCGCCGATGATACTGCAACTGGCTGGGAGGACACACCTCCCCGCCGAGGGTATCAAGGTGCCACCAACGGCTGGTTCTCCGCCAGGGTTGCAGCCGGGAAGATGCCAAAGCGGCACGACGGATTGCGCCGCCCTGGTGCTTCGGCGGCCGCGGTGCGCCGCCTGGGACCCCATGCTAAGGTGCCGGCTCCCCGCAGCGAGAACGAGCGCCCATGGACAAGCCCTATCCCCTGATCCTGGTCGACGGATCGTCCTATCTCTTCCGCGCCTATCACGCCCTCCCCAAGCTCACCAACTCCAAGGGCGAGCCGACGGGGGCGCTGGTCGGGGTGCTCAACATGCTGCGCAAGCTGATCGACGACTACCAGCCGGACTGCATGGCGGTGGTCTTCGATGCCCCGGGCAAGACCTTCCGCGACGCCATCTACCCCGAGTACAAGGCGACCCGCCCGCCGACCCCTGATGAGCTGCGCGAGCAGATCGCACCCCTGCAGGCGGTGATCCGGGCGATGGGGCTCCCGCTCCTGGTGATCCCGGACGTCGAGGCCGACGATGTCATCGGGACGCTCGCGGTGCAGGCGGCCGAGCAGGGGATGGCGACCCTGATCTCGACCGGCGACAAGGACATGGCCCAGCTCGTCAACGACCGCATCCACCTGATCAACACGATGAGCGACACCCTGCTCGACCGCGCGGGGGTGATCGAGAAGTTCGGCGTCCCGCCCGAGCGCATCGTCGACCTCCTGAGCCTGATGGGCGACAGCGTCGACAACGTCCCCGGCGTCGACAAGTGCGGCCCCAAGACCGCCGCCAAGTGGATCGGCGACTACGGCTCGCTCGACGGCGTGCTGGCCCACGCCGCGGAGATCAAGGGCAAGGTGGGAGAGAACCTGCGCGCGGTGGCCGACCGGCTCCCGCTCTCGCGCGAGCTCACCACCATCAAGGTCGACGTCGCGCTCGACGTCGGCCCAACTGACCTGCGCCCCGACGAGCCGGACACCGAGGCCCTGCGCGGCTGGTATCAGCGCTTCGAGGCGCGTCGGCTGCTCGCGACCCTGGGCGAGGCGCCGGAGCCAACCGGCGAGGCGGCAGCGGCGCCGCTCGGCCGCAAGGCGAACTACGACCTGGTGCTCACCCGCGAGGCCCTGGAGGAGTGGCTCGCTCGGCTGGAGTCGGCCCCGCTCTTCGCCTTCGACACCGAGACCACCAGCCTCGACTACATGCGCGCCGAGCTGGTCGGGCTCTCCTTTGCCACTGCGCCGGGCGAGGCGGCCTATGTCCCGGTCGCGCATAGCTATCCGGGCGCACCCGAGCAGCTCGACCGCGACTGGGTGCTGGAGCGGATGCGCCCGCTGCTGGAGGACCCCGAGCGCCCCAAGCTGGGGCAGAACCTCAAGTACGACATGAGCGTGATCGCGCGCCATGGGGTGGAGCTGCGCGGCATCGCCCACGACACCATGCTGGAGTCCTACGTGCTCGACAGCACCGCGACGCGTCACGACATGGACTCACTTGCCGAGCGCTACCTCGGCCATACCACCATCCATTTCGAGGACGTCGCCGGCAAGGGGGCCAAACAGATCGGATTCGACCAGGTCCCGCTGGAGTCCGCCGGGCCCTATGCCGCAGAGGACGCGGACGTCACCCTGCGCCTGCACCAGACGCTCTGGCCACGGTTGGAGGCGACGCCGAGCCTGGTGCGGCTCTACCGGGAGATCGAGCTCCCGCTGATCCCCGTCCTCTCGCGGATGGAGCGCGCCGGGGTGCACATCGACGCCGGGCTCCTCGCCCGCCAGAGCCAGGCGCTGGCCGAGCGCATTCACGCCCTGGAGCAGGAGGCCTTCAAGGTTGCTGGGCGGCGCTTCAACATGGGCTCGCCCAAGCAGATCGGCGAGATCTTCTTCGAGGAGCTCGGGCTTCCGGTGGTCGCCCGCACCCCCAAGGGCGCGCCCTCGACCTCGGAGGCGGTGCTGGAGAACCTCGCCGAGCAGGGCCACGAGCTGCCGCGGATCATCGTCGAGCACCGCGGGGTATCACCAGGCGGTGGCGGCCACCGGGCGGCTGTCGTCCTCGGACCCCAACCTGCAGAACATCCCGGTGCGTACCGAGGACGGGCGGCAGATCCGCCGCGCCTTCATCGCCGAGGAGGGGCGTCGCATCCTGGCGGCGGACTACTCGCAGATCGAGCTGCGCATCATGGCGCACATCTCGGGCGACGAGCGCCTGCGCGCCGCCTTCGCCGCCGGGCTCGACATCCACCGCGCGACCGCCGGCAGCTCGGCATCGAGCGCGGGGCGGCCCAGGAGTACGTCGACCTCTATTTCGCGCGTTACCCGGGGGTCAAGGCGTTCATGGACCGCATCCGCGCCCAGGCGCGCCAGGACAAGTACGTCGAGACCCTGTTCGGACGCCGGCTGTATCTGACCGACATCGACCACAGCAACCAGGCGCGCCGCGCCGGGGCCGAGCGCACCGCGATCAACGCCCCCATGCAGGGGACGGCGGCCGACATCATCAAGCGCGCGATGATCGCGGTCGATGCCTGGATTCAACATGAGCGCCCGCCGGTGCGGATGATCATGCAGGTCCACGACGAGCTGGTGTTGGAGGTCGCCGCGGAGGCGGTGGACGAGGCCAGCGACCGGGTGCGCGCCGCCATGGCCTCCGCCGCTGAGCTCGCGGTGCCACTGGTGGTCGACCTCGGCGTCGGGGCCAATTGGGACGAGGCCCACTGAGCATGTCCGGCGGGCGACCCCGATCGGCCTCGGACGCGATAACGGCCTTGGTTGAACTTTTTCCCGCCGCCGTGCTCTTACTGTTCGAGCGTTGCGTGACGCGAGACCGCGCAGAATCCCCCTCCCGCGCGGTCTAACCCCCTCAGGCTGCCCCAGCCGGGGGGGATCTACCCCGGAAGCCCCGACCCCAGGGCCCCGGGGTTTCTTTTTGTGGGGCGCCGGCGGTGACGTCTTCGCCGCTGTTGTCGCGCTATTCCAACCGGAAGCCCTCACCTGCCGTCCCCTCGGCAGGGACGCCGCCAGAGTACCAATGGCCGACTGGGGGCTGCGAGATCAGCCTTTCCCGAATCATCGATCGGCATCTCGGACTGGTCCGACCCGAGTCGATCAGAAAAAATGCGTGCTTCGTCACAACGTTGTCATACGAACTGAACTAAACGGTCAGATTGAGCGCCTAACATTGGTCTGATCGAGGAGTGAGGGAGCCGATCCAGATGAGCGTAGAGCGTCGTTACAGCGCCCGGTACCCGGTCGACCTGCCGGTCGACATCCGCTACCGCAAACGGCGGTTCTATTCCGCCCGGGCCTGCAATCTGTCCACCGACGGCATGTACCTGCAGGTCCAGGCGCTGACCCTGCCCACCGGCACCCTGGTGGAGCTGGAGCTGGTATGCGAGGGCAGCGGCTGGTTGGTCCCGGCCGTGGTCGTTCACCACGATGCCTCCGGCGTCGGCGTGATGTTCCGCGACCCCCAGCCGGAGCTGTTCCAGGCCCTGACCCACCCCCGGGCGCAGGTCCCGCCCCGACAGCGCGACGCGCTGCGCGATCCGCTCCGGACGCTCTGAGCCCCTATCCGGCCCGCCAAGCGCGGGCCTTGCGCCTCAACCGTAGACCTGACCCGGCAGCCAGGTCGCGAGCCCCGGCCAGAGCGCGAGGGTACCCAGCATCAAGAGCTGGATGAGGATGAAGGGCACCACCCCGCGGTAGATCTGCACGGTCTTGACCTCCGGCGGCGCCACCCCGCGCAGGTAGAACAGGGCGAACCCGAAGGGCGGGGTGAGGAAAGACGTCTGCAGGTTGATGGCCATCATCACCCCCAGCCAGACCGGGTCCAGGCCCATGGCGAGCAGCACCGGGGCGACGATCGGGACCACCACGAAGGTGATCTCGATGAAGTCGAGGATGAACCCGAGCAGGAACATGACCAGCATCACCAGCGCGACGGCGGTGACCATCCCGCCGGGCAGGCCGGTGAGGAGCTCCTCGACCAGCTCGTCGCCGCCGAAGCCGCGGAACACCAACGAGAAGATCGCCGCCCCGATAAAGATCAGAAAGACCATGCTGGTCACCAGCGTGGTCTGACGCACCACCTCGCGCAGGGTCTTGAGCCTCAACTGGCGGCGAACCGCGGCGAGCAGGATCGCGCCCATGGCCCCCACCGAGGCCGCCTCGGTCGGCGTCGCCAGGCCCCCGAGGATCGAGCCAAGGACGGCGACGATGAGCACGAGCGGCGGCACCAGCACCAGGATCACCCGCCGCCAGAGCACCGCGACGGGGATGGTGCGCTCAGTCGCTGGGATGGCGGGCACCGCCTGGGGCCGCAGCCAGGCGACCCCGATTAGGTAGAGCACGTAGAGTGCGACCAGCACTAGCCCCGGGATCAGCGCCCCGACGAATAGATCGCCGACGGAGACCGTCTCCGGCGAGAAGATCCCCATGTCGAGCTGCGCCTGCTGGTAGGCCCCGGAGAGGACGTCGCCGAGGAGCACCAACACGATCGAGGGCGGGATGATCTGCCCCAGGGTGCCCGAGGCGCAGATGGTGCCCGCGGCCACGGCGGGGTCGTAGTTTCGCCGCAGCATGGTGGGCAGCGAGAGCAGCCCCATGGTCACCACCGTCGCGCCGACGATCCCGGTGCTCGCCGCGAGCAGCATCCCCACCACGGTGACCGAGATCCCCAAGCCCCCGCGCAGTGGGCCGAAGAGCATCGCCATGGTATCGAGCAGGCTCTCGGCCACCCGGGAGCGCTCTAACATCACCCCCATGAAGACGAAGAGTGGGACCGCGATCAGGGTCTCGTTGGTCATGACCCCGTAGATCCGGTTGGGCAGCGCCGCGAGAAAGGCCGGGTCGAAGAGACCCATTGCCTCGCCCAGGAAGGCGAAGGCGAGCGCGGTGCCGCCGAGCGCCAAGGCGACCGGGTAGCCGAGCAGCAGCACCAGCCCCACGGCGAGGAACAACAAGAACGGCATCGCCTCAGCCATCGCCCCGCTCCGGCTCGGGGAGCGCCGAGGCGACGCCCGCCAGGTAGAGCCCGTTGCGCACGGCGAGCGCCAGTCCCTGCAGCAGCAGCAGGGCCGGCATGAGCAGGATCAGCGTCTTCAAGAGATAGACGCCGTGGATCCCGCCCGCCTCGCGCGATCCCTCCTGAATTGCCCAGGCATCGGTCACATAGCCCCAGGAGGCCCAGGCGATGAAAGCGGCGACCGGGAACAGCAGGAACAGCGTCCCGGCGAGATCGATCAGCGCCCGCCGGCGGCGTGGGAGCTTCTGATAGAAGATGTCGACGCGCACGTGTCCATCGCGCTGCAGGGTATAGGCCGCACCGAGCATGAAGAGCGCGGCATGCATGTAGGTGACCGACTCCTGCATGGCAATCCAGCCGAGATCGAAGGCATAGCGGAGGACCACCACCAGGAAGGTGATCAGCACCATGAGGATCGCGAGCCAGGCGACCGCGCGCCCGACCCAGGCGGTTAGGGTCTCCAGCGCGGCGCAGAGCGCGAGCAGCCGGCGGGCGGCGGGGGAGAGAGAGTCAGAGACCAAGGTGCCAGCCTCCGGCCGCCGAGCGGTGCGTGCCGCGGCGATCCATGGCGGGTCGGAGCGTCACGGACGCTGCGGCCACCGGTTCGGCCTCGAGCTTGGGGTGACTACCAGCTAAACAGCACCCACTGGGGGATCGAGATGTTGCGCGGATCGGACTCCTGCGCATCGAGCATCCCGTCCCCGTTGAGATCGAGCAGGAAGTAGGGCGGGCCGACCTGCGGCTGGACCCGCACCATGTAGAGTCGGCCGCGCACCCGGTACTCGTAGATCAGCTCCTGCCCGGTCTCGATGATCGTGACCTCGGGCTCGATGGTCTCGCCGCGGTAGCCGGCCTCGGGGAGCGGCGGGGGCTCGGGAAATCCGAGGGGCGGGGGTTGGCCCTGAGCGGCGGTCGCGGCGATGAGCAGGGCGGCGGATAACAGGATCGGTTTCATCGGCTCACGACCTTGAGGCTGGTGTCGAGTTGGCCGCAGGCGCTGCTTTCGCATCAGGCGGCCAGCGACGGTCTTATGGTAGTCGCTGGCGTACGGAATTTCCCGCCTTAGTTTCGTCCGCGACCATTGCCCGCGCGCGCGCTTGCGGCATAATCGCGCGTCCCTTCCGCTGCCCCTCGCCCTCCCGATGACCGACCTCAACCCGCGCCAGCTCGAGGCGGTCCGTTACCTCGGTGGTCCGCTCCTGGTCCTCGCCGGGGCCGGCTCCGGCAAGACGCGCGTGGTCACCCGCAAGATCGCCCACCTGGTGCGTGAGGCCGGGATCGCGCCCCGCCACATCGCCGCGGTGACCTTCACCAACAAGGCGGCGCGCGAGATGCGCGAGCGAGTCGGCCGCGAGCTCAAGGGCCGCGACCTGCGGGGGCTCACGATCTCGACCTTCCATACCCTGGGGCTCAACCTGCTGCGCCGCGAGCACGCCCGCGCCGGCTACCGCAGCGGCTTCTCGCTGTTCGATCCCGAGGACGGGGCGTCGGTGCTCAAGGAGCACCTGCGCAAGCTCGATCCGAACGGGGCCACCTCGCCGGCCGCGGTCCAGGCGCGCATCTCACGTTGGAAGAACGACCTCACCACGCCCGAACAGGCGGCGCGCCTGGCCGAGGACCCCTACGAGGCCCACCTCGCCGAGCTCTATGCGGCCTACGAGCGCAGCCTGCGCGCCTACAATGCCGTCGATTTCGATGACCTGATCGGGATCCCGGTGCGGCTGCTCGGGGAGCACGAGGACCTGCGCGAGACCTGGCAGGGCCGCATCCGCTACCTTCTGGTCGACGAGTACCAGGACACCAACGGCGCCCAGTACGAGCTGGTCCGGCTCCTGGTCGGCCCGCGCGGGGCCTTCACTGCAGTGGGCGACGACGACCAGTCGATCTACGCCTGGCGCGGGGCGCGCCCGGAGAACCTGGCACGGTTGCAGCAGGACTTCCCGGGACTCAAGGTGATCGCACTG
>JALOTB010000107.1 GCA_025458165.1 Chromatiaceae bacterium
CGGGCGAGAAGAGGACGGTGCAGCGCCGGTCGAGGCCGTAGGCCGCCACCTGCTGGGCGGCCCAGCGATAGTCCGCCTCGTCGCAGAGGACGAGCTTCAACTGGTCGCCCAGGCGCAGGTGCTCGACGTTGGACCAGAGATTGCGCTCGCACTCACCGGAGCCCGGGGTCTTAAGGTCCATCACCCGCACCACGCGCGGGTCGAGACCGGAGATGTCGAAGGCGCCCGCGGTCTCGATCGATACCCGGTAGCCGGCGTCGCAGAGCGCGATGAGGAGTGCTGGGCAGTCGTGCTGGGCGAGCGGCTCGCCACCCGTGATGCAGACGTGGCGCACCGCGAAGGGCGCGATTCGGCCCAGGATCGCGGGGATCCCCATCCACTCCCCGCCGCGAAAGGCGTACTCGGTGTCGCAGTAGCCGCAGCGCAGGGGGCAGCCCGTGAGCCGCACGAAGGCCGTGCGCTCGCCGGTGGCGAGGCCCTCGCCCTGCAGCGAGTGGAAGATCTCGGTGATACGAAGGCGCGGCGGCTCGGTCACGTTCCCAGACCCGACCGGACGGCGGCGGTGCCGGCGGCTCGACTCAGGGGGCGTCCTTGGCGATGCGGTCGAGGCGGCTCTGGGCGAGGCGCGACTCGGTGCTGTCCGGATACAGCGTGATCACGTCCAGCAGGACGGTGCGCGCCTGCGCGAGGTCGCCGAGGTCGTGGTGGATGTAGCCGACCTTGAGCAGTGCGCCGGCCGCCTTTTGGCTCCCGGGATGGTCCGCAATCACGCGCTGGAACTCGGTCAGTGCCGCGGGGTAATCGCGCTTGACGTAGTAGGTCTCGCCCAGCCAGTAGCGGGCGTTGTCGGCGTAGTCGCCCGCGGGCCAGCGCGCCAGCAGGTCCTGGAAGGCGCGGATCGCCTGATCGTACTGGCGCTGCTTGAGGAGGTCGAAGGCCACCGTGTAGGCATCTTTCTCCCCGGCGGCCGCAGCGGATGCCGGGACAGGTGCGACGGCAGCCGGCTCTGGAGGGGCAGCCCCGGGCGGCGGCGCAGTCGATGGGGTAGCCGCGGACGGCGGGGTGGCGCCCGCCGGTACTGCGCCGCGCAGCCGCCCGTCGAGGTCCATGAACTGTTCGCGCTGCTGGTTCTTCAGGGTGCTCAGCTCGTGCTGCTGGACCTCGACCTGGCCGCGCAGGGTCTGAAGCTCCTGCTCCACCCGCTGGATCTGGAGCACGAGGTCGGACAGGCTCTGGTTGCTCAGGATGCGCTCCAGGCGCTCGACCCGGCCTTCGAGCGCTGGATCGGCTGCCGCCAGGGCGGGGAGTAGGAGGCAGATCAACGCCAGGACGGTCTTGTTTCGGTTCATTGCAGTTTCCTTGAGAGTGAGTACACGGCGGTCACACGGCCGCTTTCTGTCCCCAGTGCTCGCCGAATCCGTCCTCAGTACACGAGCTCGACGCGGCGGTTCAGCGCCCAGGCCGCCTCGCCCTGGCCGGCGCCGGCCGGGCGCTCCTCGCCGTAGCTCAACTGGCGCATCTGTCCGTCGGGTGCGCCCTCGGCGACCAAGAAGCGGCGGACCGTATCCGCGCGCTGATCGCCTAGTGCCAGGTTGTACTCGCGGGTGCCGCGCTCGTCGGTGTGCCCCTCCAGCGTCATGCTCGCCCTCGAGCTGGAGAGGTACGAGGCGTGGGCGCGCAGGATATCGACGTACTGCGGCTGGATGTCGGCGCTGTCGTACTCGAAGTAGATCACGCGCTGGAAGAGCGGGCTCGATGGGTCGTTGAGGTCGGCCGCTGTGTAGACACCCGGCCGTCCCGGGAGTCCCGTGGTGGTCGCGCCGTCGGGCCGCGCGTAGCGGTCCTCGACCCCGGCGCCCGTTCCGGTCTCGCTGACGGGCTTGCTCGGGCAGCCCGAGAGCAGCAGGGCAGCCACCAGCCCCGCCAGCACTATGCCGATCGTCGTTCTCACGTGCGTGTCCTCGAATCGCAATGCGTTGTTAGAAGCCGATGTCACCATTCGGGTACAGGGTGCCCCGAGCCGGCCTGCCAAGGGTCGAGCGTTGAGGCCAGGCATCAACGGCAAGCCCACCAGCCGTCTCGATACCCGTCCTCGGCGCCCCTGCCGGTGGGGAGGCGGCACTTCGCCCGCACCCCAAGGCGCAGCAGCACGGCGGCAAGCGGACCGCGCGACACACTCCTCCGCGCCATCGCTTTCTCCTGGCGCATCCGCCCGTGAGGCTCGCAGCCGATCCACCCAGTCCTCAGCGCACCAACGGCGACCAGGCGGGCTCGCGCACGTCGCCGAGGTCCTGCGACAGGCGCTGGCTGACGCTGCCGTCGACCGAGACCGCGGCGAGCACGCCGCGCCCGGCGTACTGGGTGGCGTAGATGATCATGCTGCCGTTGGGCGCAAAGCTAGGCGTCTCGTCCAACCCGCCGTCGCTCAACAGGCGCAGGCTACGGGTGGTGAGATCGAGCAGTCCGATGCGGAAGCGCCCGTTGACGCGAGTGACCATCAGGATCGAACGCCCGTCGGGGGCATAGGAGGCACGGGCGTTGTAGTCGTTCTCGAAGGTTACCCGCTCGGCCGCGCCGCCGCTCGCGGCGACGCGGTAGATCTGCGGGTTGCCGCCGCGCCCGGAGGTGAACAACAGATGGTTGCCGTCCGGCGACCAGGCCGGCTCGGTGTCGATCGCAAAGTGATCAGTGATTTGCGTCAGCGCCCGGGTGTTGAGATCGAGGACGTAGATGTCCGGGTTGCCGCCCATCGATAGGGTCAAGGCCAGCCTGGTCCCGTCCGGTGACCAGGCCGGCGAGCCGTTGAGCCCCTTGTGAGCGGCGACCCGCTCGCGCCGGCCGCTCGCGAGCTCCTGGATGTAGACGGCGGCCTGCTTGTTCTCAAACGAGACGTAGGCTAGGCGGCGCCCGTCCGGCGACCAGGCGGGGGACAGGATGGGCTCACGCGAGGCGACGATCGTCTGCGGGTTGTAACCGTCGGAGTCGGACACCCGCAAGGCGACGCGCTCGCCCCCGGCAGTGGCGCGGTCAGCGGTGACGTAGGCGATGCGAGTCGCGAAGACCCCGGGCGACCCGGTCAAACGCTGGTAGATGATGTCGGAGATACGGTGCGCCGTGAAACGTAGATCCGCCCCGGCGCTGGCCAGGGTCATGTTGGCGAGCTGCTCGCCGCGGAAGACGTCGAAGAGCACGAAGTCGACGTCGTAGCCGCCACCCGAGCGGGGACGTACCTGCCCGACCACGAGGTTGTCCATGGCAAGCCGCCGCCAGTCGTTGAGGTCGACCTGATCGACGCTCGAAGGCGTGGCGACCATGTCGCCGCGCGGCATAGGCTTGAACCGCCCAGTCCGCGCGAGATTGGCGGCGATGATGGCGGCGACGTCTTCCGCCAGCGGGACGCCGTCGGGCTTGCCGAAGGGGACCACCGCGATCGGCTCAGCACCCTCGGCACCGCCCGTAATCTCGATGGTGAGCTGCGCCTGGGCGGTGCCCTGCCAGGCGGTGAAGACGAGCAACAACAAGGTAATGAGTCGTTTCATGCTTCGAGGACGGCTAGGTCGGCGTTGAATGCTAGGGTGGTCCCGGCAGAGGCTGAGCGGCTGGGCTGGCCCTGGGTCTGGCTCACCCGCCCCGTGGTAAAGGGCGGGCCGGGGGTCGGGGATCGAAGGCGGCGGCCAACCCCCCCAGGCTAGCGGGGACAGGACGGCTCGACCCGCCTCCTGACCTGCCCCCTTAGCCAGGGGGGACGGATGGGGGGCAGGCCGCGAGCGCAACGAATCCCCGCGCAATGTCGAGCTCGACTCAAACATCAGCCTCTTGCCTTGAAATCGAATCGCAGGTCCCGGAAGCGCTCGAATAGGGGTCCGGACGGCACCGGCAGGGGCGAGGCCTTGTAGACCGCCGCGACCACCGAACGGTCGAAGGCCTGGTCGCCGCTGCTGCGCACGATTCTTACGCTGCCGGCGGCGACCTGGCCGCCCGGGATCAGCCGGGCCTCGACCAGGCAGGAGAGACCAACCGAGCTCCCAGGCGGCCGGGTCCAGACCTGACGGATGCGGTCGTCGATCGCCGCGGCCCAGCGCTGGATCTCGCTCGCGGACCGAGCGGCCTCCTGCTCCGCCTCCAGGGCCGCGAGCAGCTCACCCTCCCGCGCCTTTTGAGCGGCCTCGGCCGCCTTGCGTTCCGCGTCGGCCCTAGCCTTGGCCTCGGCCTCGGCTTTCGCCTGCGCCTCCGCGGCACGTTTGGCCTCAGCCGCCTTGCGCTCGGCTTCGGCCTTGGCCTTGGCCTTTGCCTCGGCCTCTGCTTTGGCCTTGGCCTCCGCCTGACGCTTGGCCTCGGCGGCCTTGCGCTCCGCCTCGGCCTTGGCCTTTGCCTCGGCCTCTGCTTTGGCGTTGGCCTCCGCCTGACGCTTGGCCTCGGCGGCGTGGCGCTCCGCCTCCGCCTCCGCTTTGACCTTGGCTTCCGCTTGTCGCTTGGCCTCGGCGGCCTTTCGCTCGGCTTCGGCCTTGGCTTCCGCTAGGCGCCGGGCCTCGGCGGCTTTGCGCTCCGCCTCGGCTCTTGCCCGCGCCTCCTCGGCCGCCTTGCGCTCTGCGGCGGCGCGCACCTCGGCTTGACGGCGGGCCTCCTCGGCCGCCTGTCGCTGGGCATCCGCCTGGCGGGCGGCCTCCTCGGCGGCTCGGCGCTCGGCCTGCGCCTGCTGTCGCGCCTGCTCCGCGGCCTGACGCTCGACCTCGGCCTGCCGTGTGGCCTGCTCGGCGGCCAGGCGCTGCGCCTCGATCTCCTGGCGCGCGGCCTCCTCCGCCTCGCGCCGCGCCGCCAGCTCCGCGAGACGCTGCTGCTCGGCCTCCTGGCGGGCGGCGAGCTCGGCCTGCTCCTCGCGCATGCGCTCGACGCGCTCGGCCTCGGCCTGGCGGGCCTGCTCCGCCTCCTGCTCGGACTGCTGGCGCTCGGCCTCGAGTGCGGCGAGGCGCTCCTGCTCCGCCTGCTGGCGGGCGGTGAGCTCGGCGAGAGCTTGCTCCTCGCGCGCGCGGGCCGCACGACGGGCCTGATCGGCCTGCTGCAGGCGCTCCACCTCGGCCTGCACCGCATCCGAGTTGACGATCGTCGCCTGCACCACCTGCGGCTTGATCGGCTCGGGCTCGCGTTGAAACAGCCAGTCGGTGCCGACCAGGAGCAGCGCCGCGAGCGTCAGGTGCAGCACCAGGGCGGCGGCGAAGGCCCCCGGATTAACGCGCAGAATCTGCCACATCTCAACGGCCGCCGCGCTCCGGCGGCACGGTGATCAGACCCACGCTCGGCACGCCGGCCGCCTGGGCCAGCACCATGGCCCGGATCACCCGGCCGTAATCGACCGAGGCATCGCCCTTGACCATCACCGGGACCTGTGGGTTGTACTTGAGCAGCGCCTGGAGCTTGACCAGCAAGGTCTCGGGGTCGACCGGCTCGCCCTTGTCCTCGCCGACGTCGAGGTAGAGGTCGCCGAACTGGTCGACCGTGATGATCACCGGGAGCGAGGTCTCGTCGGCGACCGGCTCGGCGTCGGCCTGCGGCAGGTCGACCTTGACCCCTTGAGTGATGAGCGGCGCGGTGACCATGAAGATGACGAGCAGCACCAGCATCACGTCGATGTAGGGAACGACGTTGATCTCGGACATCGGCGGGCGGCGGTTGCGGCTCTTGCGCATGGTCGGTCCCCTGGGCGCGCTCAGCCGCGGCCTTGACGCTGCAGCAGGGTGGAGAACTCCTCCATGAACTCCTCGTAGCGGTTGTTGAGCCGCTCGACCTGGTGCGAGTAGCGGTTGTAGGCGATGACCGCGGGAATGGCCGCGAAGAGCCCGATCGCCGTAGCTACGAGGGCCTCGGAGATACCCGGGGCGACCAGGGCCAGGGTCGCCTGCTTGACGTTCCCCAGGGCGTGGAAGGCATGCATGATCCCCCACACGGTCCCGAACAGGCCGACGTACGGGCTGGTCGAGCCGACCGTGGCGAGGAACGGGAGGTGGGTCTCCAACCGGTCCATCTCGCGGCTCAGGGCCACCCGCATGGAGCGCTCCACGCCCTGGATGATTGCCATGGGGTCGTCGCCCTCGCCCTTGCGCAGTCGCACGTACTCCTTGAAGCCGGAGCGGAAGATCGCCGAGAGCCCGGTCAGCCCCTTCTCGTTCTGGCCGAGGTCGCGATAGAGGGCGCCGAGGTCGCCGCCCGACCAGAAGCGGTGCTCGAAGTGGTCGGCCGCGCGCCGGGCGCGCTTCAGCACCCGCGAGCGGTCGAAGATCATGGTCCAGGAGATGATCGACGCGGAGACCAGGGCGAGCAGCACGAGCTGCACCACCAGGCTCGCATTCAGCACCAGCTCCAGGATCGAAAGCTCAGCGTACATCGGCGATCTCCGCCAGCAACTGTTCGGGAATCCGCCGCGGACGAAAACCGTCCGCGCTCACACAGGCGACCTCGACCCGGCCCCGGCAGCAGAGCCCGCCGTCGGCCTCGCGGCGCACCTCCTGGGCGAAGTCGAGGCCTGCCCGCCCGCGCCGCAGGAGGGACAGGCTCACCCCCAGGAGGTCGTTGAAGCGCGCGGGGCTGAGATAATCGACCTCCACCCGCCGCACCGCGAACAGCACCCCCTCGCGCTCGCGCAGCTCGTCCTGCTCGAACCCAAGGGCGCGCAGCCACTCGGTCCGGGCACGCTCCATGAAGCGCAGGTAATTGGCGTAGAAGACCACGCCGCCGGCGTCCGTATCCTCGTAGTAGACCCGCACCGGCCAGGTAAAGATTGGCGCGGGCGAGGGTACGGGGTCGTGATCGGGTCGGGAGTATATCAAGATTCTCTAATATTCTGCAAAATCAGGACGCCGGCTGGGGCATTCTAAAGAGAACGGCGGGATTGAGCGCGGCGGGGCGAGCGTCTCGGGCCGCACCTCGGCCCCGACTTCAGCGCACACGGCTCGAGCTCACCTCGATCCCGCCCTTCGTCTCGGGGGTAGAGGCTCAACCCCCGCCGAAGAGGTCGGCGATGTCCGGGCCTGCCATCCCGCGGTCGCGCGGGACGGGGAGCCCGAAGTGTAGATAGGCCGACTGGGTCGCCATGCGCCCGCGCGGGGTGCGCATCAGGAACCCCTGCTGGATCAGGAAGGGCTCGAGCACGTCCTCGATGGTCCCGCGCTCCTCGCCGATGGCGGCGGCCAGGCTCTCGACCCCAACCGGTCCGCCGTCGAATTTCTCGATCACCGCGGCCAGCAGCCGCCGGTCCATGTGGTCGAAGCCGCGGGCGTCGACCTTGAGCAGCGTTAGGGCTTGGTCGGCGACCTCGACCGTGATCCTCCCCTCGGCGCGCACCTGGGCGTAGTCGCGCACCCTGCGCAGCAGGCGGTTGGCGATGCGCGGGGTGCCGCGCGAGCGCCGGGCGATCTCGGCGGCGCCGGCGTCCTCGATCGGGATGCTGAGGATCCCCGCGGAGCGCTTCACGATGCGGGTCAGGTCCTCGGCGGCGTAATACTCCAGGCGCTGCACGATGCCGAAGCGGTCGCGCAGCGGCGAGGTCAGCAGCCCCGCCCGGGTGGTCGCCCCGACCAGGGTGAATGCGGGCAGGTCGAGCTTGATCGAGCGCGCCGCCGGCCCCTCGCCGATCATGATGTCGAGCTGGTAGTCCTCCATCGCGGGGTAGAGGACCTCCTCCACCACCGGGCTGAGGCGGTGGATCTCGTCGACGAAGAGGACATCGCCGGGGTCGAGGTTGGTCAGGAGCGCCGCCAGGTCGCCCGGCTTCTCCAGCACCGGGCCCGAGGTCTGGCGGAGATTCACGCCCATCTCGTGGGCGACGATGTGGGCGAGGGTGGTCTTACCGAGCCCGGGCGGGCCGAAGATCAGCACGTGATCCAGGGTGTCCCCGCGCCCGCGGGCGGCGTGAATGAAGATCTCCATCTGCTCGCACACCGCGGGCTGACCCACGTACTCGGCGAGCCGCCGCGGCCGGATGGCGCGGTCGATGGCACCGTCCTCGTTACCGGCCTCGGGGCTGATCAGGCGCTTGGCGTCGGGCATAGGGGCGGGGTCGGGCGATGGTCAGGCGGGAGCTCGGATTATCGCCGCTCGGCCGAGTCGGAGCGACTTGCCGTCGCGACCGGACGCACGGGCCGGCCCGCGCTCGACCCGTCCCCGCCGCCGGACGCCGTTGCGGCATTCGACTCAGGTCCCCGTGTGCGATCCCCGAAGAAGTAGGGTCAACCCTACCCCCTTCGTAGGGTCTTGCCCCAGTTCGGCCCAGCGGTCGATCCGGTAGCTTTACCCCTGCCAGATCCCGGTTCGGCGGCCGTCTGTATTGCGCCGCGGCCGCTTGGGCCCATCCGGCTCAGCGACAAGGTAACAACGGGTCAGGTTTCGGGCAGTTACGGCGGGTTAACAGAGTTTCGGAGGATGAACATGAAGTGTGCCAAGCGAATGCGGAATCTCGCGCGGGCCGGCAAGCGAGCCGCGCTGGGATTCGGGCTGTTGGCGGCATTCGGGGGAGGGGCCCAGGCCTTTACCTTGAACGTCGTCGACGGTGACGGTAACCCGGTCAGCGGATTCCGCTGGGTCCTGCAACAGGACACCACCCTGCCGGTGGATCCCAACAACCCCCCGACCAATCCGGACGAGATGCTGTCGCTGAGCTTCCATGCCAGCAACCAGCCGGTGGCGACCACGGGCAACGCCGATGGGCAAACCGCGGATGTCGATGTCCCGGCCGGCCGCTACTACGTCTCGGTGCTGCCCTACTCGGGCTACAGCATCGGCGGCAAGCCGATCGACACCGCCGTCGACGGGACGGTCACCGTGACCGTGCAGCAGCACCCCATCCCCACGGCGCAGATCGCAATCTTCCTGTTCCAGGACAACTGGCCGCTGAACGGCGCCCCGGACCTCCCCGAGGAGGACAACCCAGGTGCCGACGGCGAGATGGTGGACTGGAGTAAGTTCAGCATCACGCTGGAGGAGCCGGCGGGCCGCTACGGCCAGAACGGCGGTCCGGTGATCCGCGACGCCTTCGACAACCCGCTCGGCACCACCTATCTGCCGGACTGCGACCCGAACACCAGCGACTGCATCGACGTCCTCGGCGACGGCACGCTGCGGCCCGACGCCGACACCGGAACCCTGCTGGTCAAGAACATGCCGCCTGGCAAGTACGGCGTGATCGTCGTTCCGCCGCAGGGCGACACCTGGCAGCAGACCAGCACCATCGAGGGGACCAAGGTCATCGACGCATGGGTCAAGGCCAACGAGCCGCCCTTCTTCGTCGAGTTCGGCTTCCCCGGGCCGCACGTCTTCGTCGGCTTCGCGCGCCCGACCAACCTGCTGCCAACCGACGGGGGCGCGACCCTCAGCGGCACCATCACCGACATGCACATGTCGCGTCCGCCGAACTTCCAGTTCTTCAGCGGCCGCCAATTCCCCCAATGCTGGGTCGCGCTCAACGAGGGCGGTCCGGTCCCCGGCCAGGCCCTATTCGTGGAGCCCTGCGGCCCCGAGAGCAGCTTCTCCATCGACGGCGTCCCCGCCGGCGCCTACAACCTGACGGTCTTCGACGCCAACCTCGACGTCGTCATCGCCACCCAGGCCCTCACTGTGGATGAGGCCGGAACCTGCAACGGCGGCATGCCTTGCAGTCTGGGCAACGTCGCCGTCTTCAACTGGTTCTCGCGGCTCAACACCTCGGTCTTCGCCGACCTCAACCTGAACGGCTTCTGGGATGCCAACGAGCCCGCGGCCCCCACCGACAGCGGCCCGGTCACCCTGCGCTGGCGCGACGGGACCATCTATCAGTCCTTCCCCACCGACACCGAGGGCTTCGCGCCCTTCGACGAGGTCTTCCCCTTCTTCCACTGGCTGGTCGCGGAGATGGGCTACGGCCGCAACAAGGTCACCGGCGCGACCTTCGTGGTCGACGCGGGCGGTGAAATTCCGCCGGACAGCACTGGCGAGTTCCCCGACTTCGGCGAGCTGACGCCTCAGCTCCAGGACGTCCCCGCTTGCAATCCCGCAGCCGGCCTGATCACCGACTGCACCTATACGGGCGGCACCTCGCGTACCGAGACGGGCCCGGTCCTCACCCACGGCACCCAGGGCTTTCTCGGCCAGACCAGCGTGATGCAGTTCGGCATCTCGAACTACGTGACC
>JALOTB010000036.1 GCA_025458165.1 Chromatiaceae bacterium
ATGGTGGTGACGAGCGGCATCGAGCGCGCGATCCAGTACTTCCACGCCATCCGCGACTACCTGGTGGAGCGCAAGAGCCGCTACCAGGCGATCGTCGCCTTCTCCGGCGAGCACGAGTACGGCGGTACCAAGGTGACGGAGGCGTCGCTCAACGGCTTCCCGTCGAACAAGATCGCCGACAAGATCCAGGAAGACCCGTACCGCTTCCTGATCTGCGCCGACAAGTTCCAGACCGGCTACGACGAGCCGCTGCTGCACACGATGTACGTGGATAAGCAGCTCTCCGGCATCAAGGCGGTGCAGACGCTCTCAAGACTCAACCGGGCACACCCGAAGAAGCATGACGTGTTCGTGCTCGACTTCATGAATGACGCCGACACGATCCAACAGGCGTTCGCCGACTACTACCGGACGACGATCCTCGCGGAGGAGACCGACCCGAACAAGCTGCACGACTTGAAGGCGGCGCTCGATGACAACCAGGTCTATTCCGCCGCGCAGGTGGACGAGCTCGCGGCGTTGTACCTCGGTGGCGCGGACCGTGATCGACTCGACCCTATCCTGGATGCCTGCGTGGCCGACTATCGGGAACGGCTGGACGAGGATGGGCAAGTCGACTTCAAGGGGAAGGCCAAGGCGTTCCTGCGTACCTACGGCTTCCTGTCGTCAATCCTGCCCTACACGAATGCCGAGTGGGAGAAGCTCTCGATCTTCCTGACCTTTCTCGTGCCCAAGCTGCCGGCGCCGGTAGAGGAAGACCTGTCCAAAGGCATACTCGAGGCGATCGACATGGACAGCTACCGCGTCGAGAAGCAGGCGGCGATGCAGATCCAACTCGCCGATGCGGATGCACAGATCGAGCCTGTGCCCACCGCGGGCGGCGGCCGTAAACCGGAGCCCGAGCTGGACCGCCTCTCGAACATCCTCAAGGCGTTCAACGACCAGTTCGGCAACATCCCCTGGTCCGATGCCGACCGCGTGCACCGGCTCATCACCGAAGACATCCCGAACCGAGTGGCGGCGGACACCGCGTACCAGAACGCGAGAAAGAACTCCGACAAGCAGAACGCGCGCATCGAGCACGACAAGGCGTTGGCGCGTGTCATGACGGCGGTGCTGAAGGACGACACGGAGCTGTTCAAGCAGTTCATGGACAACGAGGGATTCCGCCGCTGGCTGACGGACACGGTGTTCGGGCTGACCTACAGGGACTTGACCGCCGGGTGCGAGGCATCGTTGTAGGGAGAGGCCGATTGATCGGCTGCGCTGGCCAACAATCGACAGGGAAGTCGAAAATCCCATTTCCGCCGCCCCTCAGCGCCTGTCGCTAGGGCGACTGATGTCGACGGCGCATAACGCCGCGGAGGGAAGACGTCGACTTTTTCAGCCCCCACCTGGGCGAGGTCTTGCCGTGCGTGTTTCCCCAGCCTTCTCCAAAAAAACGAAAGGGGTTGCGTATGAAACGCAACCCCTCGCCTTCATTGGTGGGCCGTCAAGGATTCGAACCTTGGACCAAGGGATTAAGAGTCCCCTGCTCTACCAGCTGAGCTAACGGCCCCAAACTGTTGACCTGCACCGACCGAGTGACTGTTGCTCAAACGTCAGGCAGTTTGTGGCGATTTGGGGTGGACGATGGGGATCGAACCCACGACCACAGGAGCCACAATCCTGTGCTCTACCAACTGAGCTACGTCCACCATAAAAACGCTGCCGCCCAAGCCTCCGCCTGGTAGTTGGCACGCCCGGCAGGACTCGAACCTGCGACCCACGGCTTAGAAGGCCGTTGCTCTATCCGACTGAGCTACGGGCGCAGTGCGCGGGGTCCTTGCGAATGGTCGGGGTAGAGGGATTCGAACCCCCGACATCCTGCTCCCAAAGCAGGCGCGCTACCAGGCTGCGCTATACCCCGTTCTTCGAACGTGGCCCAAAAACGGAAGACCGCGGAGGATACGGCCTGAGCACGCGCTCGTCAAATCCCAGACGTCGCGACCCAAGTCCGACCCCCACCCCGCCTTGCAACCGTGCGGCCCGCGGCTATGATGCCCGACACCACCGGCAGCGGCTAGAGCCCCACCGCCCATGAGCGCGCAGATCCTTGACGGCAAGGCGATCGCGGCGGAGATCCGCGCGGACATCGGGGCTCGCGTTGACGCCCTCCTCGCCTCCGGTCGCCGTCCACCGGGACTTGCCGTCGTGCTGGTCGGGGAGAACCCCGCCTCCCAGGTCTACGTGCGCAACAAGCGCGCTGCCTGCGCCGAGGTGCGATTCCATTCCGAGCTGCATGAGCTTTCCGCCGACACCCCGCAGGATGAGCTCCTTGCGCTCATCGACCACCTGAACGCGAGCCCGAGCATCGACGGCATCCTGGTCCAGCTCCCGCTGCCCAAGCACATCGATGAGGAGGCGGTGATCGAGCGCATCCTGCCGACCAAGGACGTCGACGGCTTCCATCCCTACAACGTCGGGAGGCTGGCCCTGCGCATGCCGGTGCTTCGCCCCTGCACGCCCAAGGGGGTGATGACGCTGCTCGCGCGCACGGGGCGTGCCCTGGAGGGCCTGGACGCGGTCATCATCGGGCAATCGAACATCGTCGGGCGACCGATGGCACTCGAGCTCCTCGCGGCCCGATGCACCATCACCGTCTGTCACAGCCGCACCAAAGACCTGGCCGAGAAGGTGCGCGGTGCCGACCTGCTGGTTGCGGCGGTAGGGCGGCCAAGGTTCGTCCCCGGCGACTGGGTCAAGGAGGGCGCGCTGGTGATCGATGTCGGCATCAACCGGGGTGAGGACGGCAAGCTGGTCGGCGACGTCGACTATCCGAGCGTCGCCGAGCGCGCCGCCTGGATCACCCCCGTCCCGGGCGGGGTCGGCCCGATGACCATCGCGAGCCTGCTGGAAAACACCCTGCAGGCCGCGGAGCTCCACGCCGCGGAGGGCTAGGCCTCAGCCCCGGCGCCAGGTCGTCCCGCCCGGTCCGTCCTCCAGGAGCACACCCGCCGCGGCGAGCACATCGCGGATGCGGTCGGCCTCGGCCCATTGCTTGCCCTTGCGGGCCTCGCTGCGCTGACGGATCAGGTCGTCGATCTTCTCGTCGCTCCAAACGACTACGGCGGAAAGACTGGCTGTGGCAGTCCTCGACACACCTCCCTTTAAGTAAGAATCAGGGTCGTCCTGCAGGATCCCCAGCACTTCAGCGAGCTGCCGAAGCTCCGCCGCAATCCCGGCGGCTGCGCTCGCGTCCTCGGCCCGCAGGCGATTGATCTCGCGGGCCAGGTCGAACAGCACGGCGAGTGCCTCGGGGGTGTTGAAATCGTCGTCCATGGCGGCACGGAAGCGCTCACGCCAGGGCTCGCCGCCCGCGGGCTCGGCCTGTGGCAGGCCGCGCAGGGCGGTGTAGAAGCGGGTAAGCGCGGCGCGGGCGTTCTGCAGGTTCTCGTCGTCGTAGTTGAGCGGGCTGCGGTACTGGCTGGTCAGGATGAAGTAGCGGATCTCCTCGGGGCGATAGCGCTGAAGGATCTCGCGGACGGTGAAGAAGTTGCCCAGGGACTTGGACATCTTCTCCTCGTTGACGCGCACGAACCCGTTGTGCATCCAAAGGTTGACGAAGGGCTCGCCGGTTGCCCCCTCGGACTGGGCGATCTCGTTCTCGTGGTGGGGGAACTGAAGATCCGCCCCGCCACCGTGGATGTCGAAGTGGTTGCCGAGACAGGCGGTGGACATCGCCGAGCACTCGATATGCCAGCCCGGCCGGCCCGGCCCCCAGGGCGAATCCCAGGCCGGCTCGCCCGGCTTGGCCGCCTTCCACAGGGCAAAGTCGAGCGGGTCGCGTTTGGCCTCCCCGATCTCTACCCGCGCCCCGGCGCGCAGCTCCTCGGGATCCTTGCCAGAGAGCCGGCCATAGCCCGCGAAGCTCGCGACCGAGTAATAGACGTCGCCGTTCTGGGCGACATAGGCGTGGCCGTTGGCGATCAGGCGTTCGATCATGGCGAGGATCTCGCCGATGTGGGCGGTCGCACGGGGCTCTTCATTCGGGGGTAGGACGCCGAGCGCCGCCGCGTCTTCGTGCATGGCAGCGATGAAGCGCTCGGTCAGGGCCGCGATCGGCTCGCCGCGCTCGTTGGCGCGGTTGATGATCTTATCGTCGATATCGGTGACATTGCGGACGTACGTCACCTCGAAGCCCAGGCCTTGCAGGTAACGGTAGACCACATCAAAGACCACCATCACCCGCGCGTGCCCGAGGTGACAGTAGTCGTAGACCGTCATGCCGCAGACGTACATGCGCACCCGACCGGGCTCGATCGGGTGCAGCTCCTCTTTACGCCTGGTCAGGCTGTTGTAGATGTGGGGCATCGATGCGCTCCGCCGACTGGGAGCGGCGATGGTAACAAAGCGCCCGGGGGCGCGAGAAACGCGCTGGCCCCGGGGCTCAGCCCACGCGCATCAACGCGACGGTGATGTTGTCCAGCCCGCCGCCGGCGCGCGCGAGCTCCACGAGCGTGTCGGCGAGCTCGTCGAGATCGCCATTTGGCGTCGCCAGCACCTGGGCGATGATCGCATCGCTCACCATCCCCGACAGGCCATCGGTGCAGAAGAGGTAGAGGTCGCCCGAGCGCAGATCGAGCTCCTGGACGTCGACCTCTACGCCTTTGGAGCCACCCAGGCCCCGCGTGATGATGTGGGCGTTGATGCCGTAGCGCTCGGCGTCCTCGATGCTGGGGAAGAAGCCGTTGTCGACCACCTCCTGGATCAGCGAGTGGTCGCGCGTGAGCTGCTCCAGCCGGCCGGTGCGCAGCCGGTAGAGCCGCGAGTCGCCGACGTGCGCGACGACCAGCCAGCCCAGACCGGCAAGCCCAAGGACCACGGTGGTCCCCATGCCGCGGTAGCGCGCGGAGCGCTTGGCCCATTCCCAGATGACCCGGTTGGCGTCCTCGACCGCGTCGCGCACCAGCCGCGCGGCGGCCACCCGGTCGAGCAGCGGGGGCTTGCGGCTGCGCAGGTACTCGCCGACCCCGATGGTGGCCAGCCGGCTGGCGACCTCTCCCGAGGTCGCGCCACCGATACCGTCGGCGACGATCACGACGCGCATATCGCGGTCGACCACGACCGCATCCTCGTTGTGGTCGCGCACGCAGCCGCGATCGGTCCGCCAGGCATAGTGAAGCGGCGGCGCACCCACGTTCGACGAGCCCCGGTCGCTCTCGGTCAGCGTCCGGCGGCCTGGAGCATGGCCGCCAACCGCTCGGCCGGGACATAACCCGGCACCAGGTCGCCCGTCTCGAGGACGATCGCCGGGGTGCCCGAGATCTGGAGGGATTCGCCGAGCTGCATGTGATCGACGACCGGGTTCTCGCAGGTCTTGACCTCGATCGGCTTACCGGCTTTCGCGTCGGTCATGGCCCGCTGGCGATCGGCGGCACACCAGACCGAGACGGCCTCGTTGAAGGACTCGCTACCCATGCCCGCACGCGGGAAGAACAGGTAACGCACGCGGATGCCCGCCTTCAGGTAGCTATCGATCTCGCTGTGGAGCTTGCGGCAGTACCCGCAGTCGATGTCGGTGAACACGGTCACCGTGTGCTTGGGCTTGTCAGGGCTGAAGATGACCATTCGGTCCTCGCCGACCTGATCCACGGCCTGTTTGCGGGCGGCGGAGCGGCGCGGCTCCGTGAGGTCCTCGCGGGTCTCCAGATCAATCAGCCGGCCTTGCATCATGTAGCGGCCGTCACGGCTGACGTAGATCACCTGGGAGCCCAGCATGACCTCGTAGACGCCCTTCATCGGCGTCTCGGCGATGCTGTCGATCTTGTACTCGGGAAGCACCTGCTTGAGTCGTGCCTCGATGGCGGCGTCGGCGCCCGAGACCGTCGGCGCGGCCAGGGGGAGGGCCACCACCGCGGCGAGAATCCTTAGTTGGTTCAACATGCTGAATCGTCCTCAATCTCTGAAGTTGGTGAATTGAAGTGGAAGACCCCAATCGCCCTCGCGCATCAGGACGATGGCCCCCTGCAGGTCGTCGCGCTGCTTGCCGCTCACGCGGAGCTGCTCGCCCTGGATCTGGGCCTGGACCTTGAGCTTGGAAGTCTTGAGCGCCTTGACCAGCGCCCGCGCCGTGTCGACATCGATTCCCTGTCGGACCGTCACCGTCTGTCGCGCCGCGTTAAGGCTCATCACGGGCGGCGCAGCATCCAGGCTGCCGATATCAACCCCCCGTTTGACCAGCTTCTGGCGAAGGATATCCATCATCTGCTGGAGCTGAAACTCCTGCTCCGCCAGCAGCCGAATCTCGGTCCCCGCGAGCTCGAACGAGGCCTTGACGCCTTTGAAGTCGAATCTGGTGCCGATCTCGCGATTGGCCTGATCGACGGCATTGCGCACCTCTTGCAGGTCGACCTCTGAGACCACGTCGAAGCTCGGCATCGATCCCTCTCCCCGGATGGCCTATGGCCGCCGACCCTCGGCCGACGGAAAAACGCCTACCTTAGTCCATGCAATGGCTCGCTGCCAAACGCCGCTAGCCACGCGGATGATGCCGCCGGTGCAGGTCCTTGAGCCGCTCCCGCGCGACGTAGGTGTAGATCTGAGTGGTGGACAGGTCGCTGTGGCCGAGCAGCATCTGCACCACGCGAAGATCCGCCCCATGGTTGAGCAAATGGGTGGCAAAGGCGTGGCGCAGGGTGTGCGGCGAGATGGGTTTGCTGATCCCGGCCTCTAGGGCATAGCGCTTGATGAGCTGCCAGAAGGCCTGGCGCGTGATGCAGTCGCTGCGGCGGGTGGGAAAAAGCCAGTCGCACGGGCGCCCGCCGAGCAGGTCCTGGCGCGGCCCGCGGACATACTCGCTCAGCCAGCCGACCGCCTCCTCGCCCAGGGGCACCAGACGCTCCTTGCCGCCCTTCCCCATCACCCGCACCACCCCTTGGACCAGGCTGACCTGCTGTGGGGCCAGCCCCACCAGCTCCGAGACGCGCAGCCCCGTGGCGTAGAGCAGCTCCAGCATGGTGCGGTCGCGGTGCCCGCGGGAGTCGTCGGTGAGCGGGGCCGCGAGCAGGGCCTCGACATCCCCCTCGGTGAGGGTCTTGGGCAACGGCCGGCCGAGCTTGGGGGCCTCGACCCGCGCGCTCGGGTCCGTCCTGATCAGCGCTTGGCGCAGCAGGAACTGGTAGAACTGGCGCAGGCAGGACAGCAGGCGCGCCGCTGAGCGGGGCTTGCGGCCCTGCTGCGTAAGGAGCGCGAGATAATCGAGCAGGTCGCTGCGGCGCGCCGCCTGCAGCCCCAGGCCGCCTCGCCCGGCGAGCCAAACGGCGAAGGCGCGCAGATCCGACTGGTAGGCCGCCAGGGTGTTCACGCTCAAGCCCCGCTCCATCCACAGACTGTCGGCGAAGCGCTCGATGAGGGCGATCTCGGAGTCGGGCAGCATAGGGCCGGCGCCTAGGGATCAGCGGTTAGCGGCGAGAGGAGCGCAGGTTGGGGGCTCCGCGCACGGGTCTGGAGCATTCATCACCACTGGCGCCTAACCCCGCCGATTGGCGTCCGACCCTTCCCCATCGAGCTCGACGCCCTCGTGGCGCAGCAGCCAGCGCTTGATCGCGAGCTTACGGCCGCTGGAGTCGCCGGCGAAGCCGCCGAGGCCGTGCCTGGCAACGACCCGGTGACAGGGAACGACGATCGGGCAGGGGTTGGCGCGGCAGGCACCACCGACGGCTCGCGCGCTGGTGCCGAGTGTTGCGGCGAGCTCACCATAAGTCGTCGTGCGACCCGGCGGGATGGCCCGCAGCGCCTGCCAGACACGTAGCTGGAAGGGGGTGCCGCGCAGGTCCACCGGCAGGTCGACTCGGACCCGGCCGTCGATCAGATAGGCCGCGAGCTGCTCACCGATGGTCGGCGGTAGCTCCGCCGTCTCGCCCGCCGGCGCCTCGGGCTCCAGGTCGATGCCCGTCAGGGCACCGGCCTCCCAGCGAATGGCGATCTCACCGAAGGGTGTCGCGATGCCTCCCCAGCCGCTTTGCGGGGCCGGTAACGACTCCACGGCCGAGCTGCTCGCCTCACCACTCGCGAGACGGGGCGCGGTGGATGTTGCCGTTCTAACCCGAGCACTCTCTCTCCGTCGGCGTTCATTCGCGTTCATTGGCGGCTAAATTCCCCCTCAACCGGAGCGCAGGCGCGCGGCGATGTCGATCCGCGCCTGCGCAAGGATGGAGTTGCGGTCGATGCCATCCAGGATGCTGCGGATGACGTGCTTGGGTCCCGTCTCACCCCAGGACTTGCCTTGGGCGAGGTAGGTCTCCGCCGCCTGGCCGACGACGTAGGTGGCGTAGTAGGCGACGGCCCCCTGGGCACCGCCGGTGATCAGGGTCGAGAGCCCCCCGGTGCCGAGCTTGAGCGCCGAGGACATCAGGTTGACCGCCCACACGGTGCCCATCAAGAGCGCCATCTGGGTGGCGATGGTCTTCACCAGCGAGCCCGCCTCGCGCTTGGAGAGCGGCAGCCCATAGAGCCGCGAGAGATGCACGACCATCCCCACGTCCACCGCGGCGGCGGCGAGCAGGTCCGCGACTGGGATCGGGTTCAGCGCCACCGCGACGCCCTTGGTCGCGCAATAGGTCTGGATCAGCCGGGCACCGAGCTTACGCTTGACCTGGAGAATACGCTGGCCGACCTGGTCGCTCAGGTTGCTGGCGAAGAGCGAGGCATTGAGCGCCGCGAGCGTCTTGCCCTCGGCCTCCAGCAGCTCCCAGAGGCGGCGCTTGAGGGCGGCGACGTCCGGCGCGGGCTGACGCAGGGTCTCGGTCTCGCGGCCCCGCTCGTCCACCAGGATCACCAGGCGCTCGGCCGGCATGGCGCTCACGCAGACGAGGTTGCGCGGGTCGATGAAGCCCTCGGTATGACGGCGCAGCGAGGCCAACAGCAGCTCGCGCTCGTCGCGGGTGTAGCGGTCGATCTTGTTGAAGACCAGGATGATCGGGCGCTGATGGCTCACCAGGATGCGCAGGGCGCGGATCTCGGTGTCGGTGAGGTCGCCGTCGACGATGAACAGCACCAGGTCCGAGCGGCAGGCGACATCGTGGGCGAGCGCCTCGCGCGCCTCGCCTTTGACCTCGTTCAAGCCCGGGGTGTCGATGAGGAAGACGCCGCCGGCGTCGTACTCCTCCCAGCGGCCCATCTGGCTCTGCTTGGTCTCGCCGTGCAGTGGACTGGTGCTGAAGTGGCGCTCGCCGAGCAGGGCGTTGAGGGTGGCTGACTTGCCGACGCTCACCCGGCCGAAGGCCGCGATGTGGATGTGCCCCTGCTCCAGCTTCTCGAGCATGGCCTCGACCTGGCGATAGTCCTCGGCCAGCGCGGCGCGCACCTCGGGCGGGATGCGCGGGTCACGCACCAGCTCGCGCAGGCTCTCGCGCGCGACGTCGAGGTGGTCCTCACCGCGGGCGGCTGGCTTCGCGGGGCTCGTCTCGGACCTCCTTTTGGAGCTCCAAGGCAAGTCGCGCAAAACGCCTCGCACGCGCTTCGAGATTTTCACGCAGGGTATCCTCAAAGGCCTGGGCCGCCTGGGCCGGGCGCAGCGCACCGCGGGATTCCAGCGAAGCGGCCACGGCCTTGCCCAGGGCATCGAAGATCATGCCGTAAGCGACGGCGTGCGCAAGCCCGCCGACCAGGGTCCCGACCCCGGGGAAGGACTTCATCGCATTGCCCGCCAGCGCCAGCATGATGGTGGAGCTGCGGGCGACCCGCTTCTGCGCCAGCTCAAGCAGCAGGTCGGTATCGATCTTGCGCACCGGGGCATCGTAGAGCTCGGACAGCGCCTTGATGAGGCTGTAGCCGAGATAGCCCTGGATGATCAGGTCCGAGCCGGGGGTGATGGCGGCCATGGCCCCGATCATCGCCTTGCGCGAGTAGCTGCGGGTGAGCTCCTCGGCGCGGCGTCGGCGATAGCCCTGCTCGGCCTCGTCCAGACGCCGCGCCGCGAGCACGAAGACGCTGCTGTCACGCAGCCGCTCCAGCACCGCCGGGTCCTCGTCCAGGTAGCGCTGAAGCGCGCCGCGCAGCTCGTCCACCCGCGGCCCCATGTCGCGCACCACCCACTCCTCGCGCCCGTCGGGGAGCACGCGCAGGGCCTCGCGCCGGCCGCCGGCCTGCACCGCGGCCAGCTCCACGCGGGCAGCGCCGCTGACATGCTCGCGCAAGCGGGCGAGGACCTGATCGAGCTCCTCACGACGGTAACGGTCGGTCTTGTTCAGCGCGACGATCGCGGGCTTACCAAGCTCCAGCAGTGCGCGCAGGTCGTCGTACTGGTTGCGCGTGAGGTCGCCGTCGCAGACGTAGATCACCACGTGCGAGCGCAGGGCCTCGCTGCGCGCCATCTCGTCCAGCCCGGCGCCGACCTCGTTGGTGCCGGGCATGTCGGTGAGGATCAGCTCGTCCCCGCTCGGGCTCTGCCAGCGGTACGCGCAGACCTCGCGGGTGGTGCCGCCGCGGGCACTGATCGCCAGCTCCGCGCCCGGCAGCAAGGCCTTGATCAACGACGACTTGCCGCTGCTGATCTCGCCGAAGAAGCTCACGTGGATCTTGCCGGCCACCTTGCGCTCGGCGAGCAGGGCGAGCTCGCGGCGGACCGCCTCTACGTCCATGCCCGCGGCGCTGGCCCTGGCCATACGCTCCTCGAGCTCCTCGCGGCTGATCGGCACGGGGGACCCCGAGCCCGCGGCGGCATCGGGCTGGCGGCGCGGACGCAGGAGCCGCCACATCGCAAAGCCCCCGGCCCCGGCGATACCGAGGAACCCGATGCCGTAGAGGTACAGAAACCAGGCCGGTGAATCCTTCAGCCGTTCCCAGACGCTGTAGGCCGTGTCGGTGACGACCAGCAGGACCCAGAGCAGGACGACGGTCAGCAAGGTGACGCCCAGCGCGAGCGCGAGTCGCAAAAGCTGGGACGGTCGAAGGCTCAGGCTCAAGGGCGCTCCGTTGGCGGTAGCAAGGCGAGGGCGCGGCTCGACCGCGAGGCCCCGGCGATACCCGTTGGGCGATCCGCAATGGCGCACGACGTCGCCAACTTACCGGGCGCGCGCGGATTATAGCCCGCCGTCTCGCACCGGCACCCGAGCCCTGTGGCTAGGCCTGCGCAGGCTCCCGCATCGACGATTGGGCGGGACAGCCTCATCAGCGGGACTTGGGTGATCCCATGCACAGATGATGAATAATCCGTTGATATCTCAGCCGCTTGAGTGGGCCACCTTCGGCGATCTCGTGATTTGCGGTACAACTGACGGGGCCCCGGCGGAGTCCGATGCGCTGTGTATAATCGGGGCACAACGCAACTCCGTCGACCCGTTTCGATCCGCCCTGATCGCCATGCCCGGTCCAACCGACCGCTTCTGGGAGACCACCCCGCTCGCTGACATGTCCCCCGCGCAGTGGGAGGCACTCTGCGACGGCTGCGGCAAGTGCTGTCTGGAGAAGCTGGAGGACGAGGACACCCGGCAGATCTACTACACCAACGTCGCCTGCCGGCTGCTCGACCACCAGAGCTGCCGCTGCAAGGACTACCTGAGGCGGGCCCGGAGTGTCCCGACCTGTCTCACCCTGACGCCCGCGCTGCTCGCCGATCCTTACTGGCTGCCCTCCACCTGCGCCTACCGCCGGATTGCCGAGGACAAGCCGCTGCCCGACTGGCACCCGCTGCTCACCGCCGATCCGGGATCGGTCGCCGCCGCGGGTCACTCGGTCGCCGGTCGCGTCATCGCCGAGGGGGACGCTGGTCCCTTAGTCCATCACCTGGTCGACTGGGTCGATCTGCCCGGATAACGGCCAAGATGGGGCGATTGGCGGACAAGATCGTCCTGGTCACCGGTGCCGGCCGGGGAATCGGTACGGCGATCGCGGCCAGCTTCGCCCGCGAGGGGGCACGGGTGATCCTAAGTGACATCGACGACGTCGCCGGCGCCGCGGCCGCCGCTCGTATCGGACCGCCGGCCGCCTATCGGCACCTCGACGTGCGTGAGGAGTCCGAGTGGATCGCGGTGATCGACGCGATCCTCGGCGAGCACGGCCGGCTCGACGTCCTGGTGAACAACGCGGGGATCACGGGGTTCGAGGCGGATCTCGGGCCGCAGGACCCAGAGCGGGCCTCGCTCGACACCTGGCGCGCCGTGCATCACACCAACCTCGACGGGGTCTTCCTCGGTTGCAAGCACGGCATCCGGGCGATGCGCCCGCGGGGCAGCGGGTCGATCATCAACCTCTCCTCGCGCTCGGGGGTGGTCGGCATCCCGGGGGCGGCGGCCTATGCGGCCTCCAAGGCCGGGATACGCAACCACACCAAGACGGTAGCGCTGTACTGCGCCGAGCAGGGGCTCCAGATCCGCTGCAACTCGATCCACCCGGGTGCGATCCTGACCCCCATGTGGGAGCCGGTGCTCGGGCAGGGTCCGGAGCGGGAGGCCCGCATGTCGGCCTTCGTGAGCGACACCCCGCTGCGGCGCTTCGGCACGCCGGAGGAGGTGGCGGCGGTCGCGGTGCTCCTCGCCTCCGACGAGGCGACCTACATGACCGGGGCGGAGCTGCACATCGACGGCGGGCTCCTCGCCGGCTCGGCGGCCGCGCCGAGCGCCGACTGACCGCTCACTCCCCGGCGATGGTCATCCGCTCGATGAGCCAAGAGCCGGTCTGGGTGCTGCCGGGAAAGTCGTAGTCGTTGCCGACCGCGAGTAGCCCCGCGTACATCTCCTTCAGATTCCCGGCGATGGTGATCTCCTCGACCGGGTACTGGAGCTGGCCGTCGTCCACCCAAAAGCCGGCGGCCCCGCGCGAGTAGTCGCCGGTGACCGGGTTGGTCCCGTGGCCCATGAGCTCGGTGACGAAGAGTCCGGTGCCGAGCGCGGCGAGCATGCCGGCGCGGTCGAGCGGACCCATCTGGACCCGCAGGTTGCGCACCCCACCGGCGTTGCCGGTGGTTTCCATCCCCAGTCGGCAGGCGGAGTAGGCGTCGAGGAGATAGGTGCGGAGCACCCCGGCCGAGACCAGGTCTTTGGCCGCGGTCGCCACCCCGTCGCCATCGAACGGCGCGCTCCCAAGACCGCGCGGGAGGTGCGGCTCCTCGTGGATGCGCACGAACTCCGGAAACAGCCGCTCGCCGAGCCGATCGAGCAGAAAGCTCGCCCGCCGGTAGAGGCTCGCCCCACTGATCGCGCTGGTGAGGCTGCGCAGGAGTCCGGCGGCGAGCTGGGGAGCGAAGAGGACGGGGACCTGTCGCGTCGAGAGCCGGCGCGCCCCGAGTCGCGCGACCGTACGCTCGCCGGCGCGGCGGCCGACCTCGGCCGCGGGGTCCAGGTCCGCCGGGGAGCGGGCGGAGCTCCACCAATAGTCCCGCTGCATGCTCTCGCCCTCCTGGCCGACCACGGCGCAGGACAGCCCGTGGCGCGAGCTCGGGTAGCCGCCGACGAAGCCGTGGCTGTTGCCGTAGACATGGATCCCGGCGTGGGTCGAGACCGTGGCGCCCTCGGAGTTGACGATGCGCGGGTCGGCGTCGCGGGCGGCGTCCTCGCACTCGATGGCGAGCGCGATGGCGTCCTCCACCGAGATCCCCCAGGGGTGGTAAAGGTCGAGGTCGGGGATGCACTCGGCCATGCGCTCGGGCGGCGCGAGCCCGGCGCAGGGATCCTCCTGGGTATGCGTAGCGATGGTGCAGGCGGCGGCGACGGTGTCACGGACGGCCGCGGGGCTGAGATCCGAGGTGCTCGCGGAGCCCTTGCGGTTGCCGAAGTAGACGGTGATGCCGAGGCCGTTGTTGCGGGTGTGCTCGACGGTCTCGACCTCGCCAAGGCGCACGCTGGCCTCGAGGCCCGCGTCGCTGCTCGCCGCCGCCTCGGCGGCCGTGGCGCCGCGTTGCTTGGCCTCGGCAAGGAGGTCGGCCACGATCTGCTCGAGCCGAGCCAGACGCTCGGCCGTGTCGTCGGGTGCGCTCTCGGTCACAGGTGCTGTCAATCCGGCAGATGAAGAGGAGGAGCCGCAAGTGAACGCAAATCAACGCAAATGACAAAACTATCAATGTGTTAACTTAGGCAAAGAGCAGCTTAGGTGCACGGCCGCACAGCCGCAGACCCTCATCTCCCTACTTGCGTTCATTCGCGTTCATTTGCGGCCGGGTTCGTATTCTCAGGCCCCGGTGCCGCCGACGGTGAGGCCCTCGACGCGCAGCGTCGGCTGACCGACGCCGACGGGGACGCTCTGGCCCTCCTTGCCGCAGGTGCCCACACCCTCGTCGAGTGCGAGGTCGTTCCCAATCATGCTCACACGAGTGAGGACATCGGGGCCGTTGCCGATCAGGGTGGCGCCCTTCACTGGCCGGCCGATGCGGCCGTTCTCGATGAGATAGGCCTCGCTCGCGGAGAAGACGAACTTGCCGGAGGTAATGTCGACCTGGCCGCCACCGAAGTTGACCGCGTACAGGCCCTTGTCGACCGAGGCGATGATCTCCTGCGGGTCGCGGTCACCCGCGAGCATATAGGTGTTGGTCATTCGCGGCATCGGCAGATGCGCGTAGGACTCGCGCCGGCCGTTGCCGGTGGGGGCCACACCCATGAGGCGGGCGTTCAGCTTGTCCTGCATGTAGCCGCGCAGGATGCCGTCCTCGATCAGCACAGTCGTCTGGGTGGGCGTGCCTTCGTCGTCGAGGTTGAGCGACCCGCGCCGGCCAGGCAGGGTCCCGTCGTCGACCACGGTCACGCCCGGCGCGGCGACGCGTTGGCCGAGCCGCCCGGCGAAGGCCGAGGTGCCCTTGCGGTTGAAATCGCCCTCCAGCCCGTGGCCCACCGCCTCGTGCAGCAGCACGCCCGGCCAGCCGGGGCCGAGCACCACGGTCATGGTCCCGGCGGGGGCCTCGCTGGCCTCCAGGTTGGTGAGCGCCAGACGCGCCGCCTCGCGGGCGAAGTCCAGCGCACGGTCCTCGTGCAGGAAGTAGATCAGGGCATCGCGCGCCCCGCCCCCGCTCGAGCCCTGCTCGCGGCGGTCGCCGTCCTCGGCGATGACCGAGACGTTGAGTCGCACCAAGGGCCGGACGTCGGCGCTCAGCCTTCCATCGCTGGCAGCGATCAGCACGACATCGTGTACCGCCACCAGGCTGGTGATCACCTGCTTGATACGCGGGTCCTGCCGTCGGGCCTCGGCGTCGACCCGCGCGAGCAGCGCGACCTTGTCGGCGTCGGATAGGCTCTCGACCGGGTTGAGCGGTTGATAGAGCCGCCGCAGCGAAAGCGCCTCGCTCACCTTCACCCGCCCCTCGCTGCCGCCGCGAGCGATGGCGCGCGCGGCCTGCGCCGCGGCGAGCAGCGCGGGGAATTGCAGATCGTCGGAATAGGCGAAGCCGGTCTTCTCGCCGCTCACGGCGCGCATGCCGGCGCCCTGCTCGATGTTGAAGTTTCCCTCCTTGATGATGCCGTCCTCGAGCACCCAGGATTGCAGGCGGCTCGACTGGAAGTACACGTCGGCGGCGTCGATCCCGGGCGCGCTGAGCTGGCCAAGCAGGCGGTCGATGTCCCGCTCCTCCAGGCCGACCGGGGCGAGGATGTGGTCGCGGGCGATGTGGATGGGGTCGCTCATGGTTCCGTCTGACACTCGCTGGGGGCAACGGCGCTCGGGCACACGCCGCAGAATCGGGCGAAAATGCTCGTCGAATCGCAGATTTAAGGCCGCTTTAACGGCATTTCAAACGGCGGTGCGAGAGGGTCGGAAAGGTGCGCCGCACCGAGGCCTGGAACTCCAGGTCGAGCGGGCAGCAGATGCAGCCCGTGCCGCGTGGCACCTGGGCGAGCACCGTCCCCCAGGGGTCGACGATCATGCTGTGGCCGTGGGTCTCGCGTCCGTTCAAGTGGAAACCGCCCTGGGCCGCGGCGATCACGTAAGCCAGGTTTTCGATCGCTCGCGCGCGCACCAGGGTCTCCCAGTGGGCCTTGCCAGTGATGGCGGTGAAGGACGAGGGGATCGCAAGCAGATCCACACCACCGTCGAGCATGTTGCGGAAGAGCTCCGGGAAGCGCAGGTCGTAGCAGACCGCCACGCCGAGTCGGCCGAAGGGTGTGTCGACCACGACGATGTCCGAGCCGGGCTCAACGGTGGCCGACTCCTCGTAGCGCTCGTCCACGCCGGGCAGGCTGACGTCGAACAGGTGGATCTTGTCGTAGCGCGCGACGCGCTCGCCGCGGTCGTTGAAGACCAGGCAGGCGGCGCGCACCCGACCCGCGTCGTGGGCGGCCAGCGGGATGGTCCCGCCCACCACCCAGACCCCATAGCGGGTCGCCATCTGCGCGAGGAAGGTCTGGAGAGGGCCGACCCCGTCCTGCTCGCACAGCGGGTGCAGGTCCTGGTCGCGCTTGCCCATGAAGGCGAAGTTCTCCGGCAGCACCACCAGCCCGGCGCCGGACTCGCTGCCGTCGCGGATGAGACGCTCGGCCTCCAGCAGGTTGGCGCTGACATTGGGGCCGGAGGCCATCTGTACGGCGGCGACTCGGGGCTTGGCGGTGGGCATGGGCGGCGAAGGACGGGTCGGCTGGGTGGGACGCCTGGTTCCGCGGCGGCGTCAAGGGTCGAAACGATACCACCGCGTCGCGGCCAGCCCCAAGCCGGCCGACACAAAATGGCAACACCGCCGGGGCGGTTCCGGTAGCATCTCGGGCCTCAAAGCCGACACAGAGAGACCAACCCCATGACCCTGCTGATCCTCGGACTGCTGATCTTCCTCGGGGTGCACTCCGTCTCCTTCCTCGCCCCGGCCTGGCGCGAACAGACCCTGGCCCGCCTGGGGCGTCCCGCCTGGCAGGGGCTGTACTCCCTGGTGAGCCTCGTCGGCTTCGTGCTCCTGATCTGGGGCTACGGACTCGCCCGCACCCAGACGGTGCCGGTCTACGTCCCGCCGATCTGGACCAGCCACCTGGCGTTGCTCCTCATGCTCCCGGTCTTCCCGCTGCTGCTCGCCACCTATCTACCGGGGCGCATCAAGACCGCGGTCCAGCACCCGATGCTCGCGGCCGTGAAGGTCTGGGCCCTGGCCCACCTACTGGCCAACGGCAATCTCCACGACCTCGTGCTGTTCGGCGCCTTCCTCGCCTGGGCGGTGGCGAGCCGCATCTCGCTCAAGCGCCGCACCCCTCCGCCCGTCCCCGAGGTCGCGCGCGGCAAGGCCAACGACCTGATCGCCGTCGTCAGCGGACTGCTGCTCTACGCCGCCTTTATCGGCGGTGTCCACGCCTGGCTGATCGGCGTCTCGCCGCTGGTGCGGATGTGACCGACGCGGAAGGATCGCCCCGACAGCCCGGGCGAGCCTCAGACGGCAGCCGCTAGCCCCAGCGTCTCGGCAAGCGCCGCCGCCCCCTCGACCGGGGGCTCGCAGCGGGTCCCCGCGCAGCGGTAGAGGCGGGTCTCGGATCCCGCTGCCATCCCGCTCAGGGTGCCCGGGAGATCGGCCTCGTCCGCGGGGATCGCGAGCACCAGCCGGCGCGGGGCATAGGGGCGCTGGGCCTGCGCCTGCCAGCGCGCGAGCTCCTCGCCCGAGCCGCGCAGGATCAGGGTCTCGGGTGGCGTTAGGTGCTCATCCAGCGCCATCAGCAGGCTGCCATGGGCGTAGGGCATGCGCCGCATCGGCTCGGCGGCGAGCGCCAGCGTCCCCTGGGCCGCCTCCAAGTGGCGTACCTCCCCCAGCAAGTGCCCGAGGCGCTGGAGGGCGTGCGCGGCGATGCCGTTGCCGGCTGGGATGGACTCGTCCCCTAGCGGCTTGGGCCGGTGGATCAGCGGCTCGTGGTCGGCGGAGGTGAAGAAGAAGCCGCCCTCCTCCGAGTCATGGAACTGGTCGAGCAGGACCTCGGCCAGTGCGATGGCGAAGTCGAGGTCGGCACGCGACCAGCGGGTCTGCAGGAGCTCCAGCAGGGCCTCGATCAGGTAGGCGTAGTCGTCCAGGTAGGCGTTCAAGTGTGCGCGCCCGTCCTTGTAGGTGGCGAGCAGGCGACCGTCGCGCCAGAGGGTCGAGCGGATGAAGCCGAGCGCCCGCTCGGCCGAGGCGAGGTAATCACTCCGACCGAGCACCCGTGCGGCGCGGGCCATCCCCTTGATCATCAGCGCGTTCCAGGCGGTGAGCACCTTCTCGTCGCGACCGGGGCGGACGCGCTGCTCACGCACCGCGAGGAGCTTGGCCTTGCACGAGGCGAGCAGCGCCTGGACCTCGCCCTCGGCCGACCCGCGCTCCTTGGCGACGTCCTCGGGCGTGCGGTAGCCGTGCAGGTGCCAGCGGCCCTCGAAGTTGGGCGCGCGGTCGAGCCCGTAGACCGGGGCGAGGACGGCGTACTCCTCCGGGCTCAAAAGGCCCTCGACCTCGGCGCGGTCCCAGACGTAGAACTTGCCCTCGTGGCCCTCGCTGTCCGCGTCCAGGGTCGAGTAGTAGCCGCCCTCGGGGGACTGCATCTCGCGCAACACCCAGTCGGCGGTGGCCGTCGCGGCCTCGCGGAAGAGCGGGTCGCCGGTCACCTGCCAGGCGTCGCAGCAGAGCGCGAGCAAGGGGCCGTTGTCGTAGAGCATCTTCTCGAAGTGCGGGATCATCCAATCATCATCGACCGAGTAGCGGCAGAAGCCGCCGCCCAACTGGTCGTTGATGCCCCCGCGGGTCATGCGCTCCAGGGTGAAGGCCGCCATGTAGAGCGCCTGCTGGTCGGCCTGACCGGCCGCCGCGGTGGCCGCGTAGTGGCGGAGCAGGAGCTCCAGGTTGGTCGGGTGCGGAAACTTGGGCGCCCGCCCGAAACCGCCGCGGATCGAGTCGAAGCTCCCGGCGAGCTGGCGGCGAGCACCGTCGAGCGGGGCCGCGTCCGGGATCTCGCCCGCCGCCGGCTGGAGCTGGTCGAGGGCCTGCATCAGTGACTCGTTCTGCCCGCGGATCGCCTCGTCCTGCTCGCGGTAGGCGCGCTCCACCCAGTGCAGCAGATCGGTGAAAGACGGCAGCCCATGGCGCGCGACCTTGGGGAAGTACGTCCCGGCGAAGAAGGGGCGGTGGTCGTCCGGCGTCAGGAACACGGTGAGCGGCCAGCCGCCGGGGCGCTGCGCGAGGAGCTGGTGGGCAGTCTGGTAGATCTTGTCGAGGTCCGGGCGCTCCTCGCGGTCGACCTTGATGTTGACGAACAGCCGGTTCATCAGCTCGGCGGTCGCCGGGTCCTCGAACGACTCGTGCGCCATCACGTGGCACCAATGGCAGGCGGAGTAGCCGATCGAGAGTAGGATCGGCTTGTCATCCACCCGGGCGCGGCCCAGCGCGTCCTCGCACCAGGGCCACCAATCGACCGGGTTGTGGGCGTGCTGCTGCAGGTAGGGGCTGGTGGCGTCGGCAAGGCGGTTGACAGGGCCGGTGGGCTGGCTCATCGCGAGGGTCTGCGTCGATCAGAGGATCTGGGGAGAATGGTGCGGCGGGAGCGCCTTTCCAACCGCGCCGAGGTGACAGACGCCCCGTCCACTCGCTAGGCTTGGGGCCTTTTTGCTCGACCCGAGGAAGGCCCGCCATGAACACTACCCCCCTGCGCCTGAAGAAGGACCAGGAACGCCGCCTGCTCGCCGGCCACTGCTGGGTCTACAGCAACGAGGTCGACACCGAGGCGACGCCGCTCAAGGGCCTGGAGCCCGGACAACCGGTCGCGATCTACACCAACCGGGGGCGTTGGCTGGGCCACGGCTATGTCAACCCGCACTCGCTCATCTGCGCCCGGCTGGTCAGCCGGGTGCACGACCGCCCGCCGACCCAGGCGTTCTGGGTCGAGCGCGTGCGCAGCGCGCTGGCGCTTCGCGAGCGGCTCTACCCGCGCCCCTTCTATCGGCTGATCTTCGGGGAGAGCGATGGGCTCCCGGGGCTGGTGGTCGACCGCTACGGCGACCTGCTCGCGGTGCAGATCACCACGGCCGGGATGGAACGAGTGCGCGCGGACCTGATCACCGCCTTGGAGCAGGTGGTGCGCCCGCGGGTCATCCTGCTGCGAAACGACACCGGGGTGCGCGAGCTCGAGGGTCTGCCGCTCGAGACCCTCAGCCTGCTCGGCGAGGCGCCCGAAACCCTGGAGCTCGAAGAGCAGGGGGCACGTTTCCTGGTCTCGCCGCTCACCGGTCAGAAGACGGGCTGGTTCTTCGACCAGGCCGAGAACCGGGCGCGGCTCCCGCGCTTTGGCGCGGCGAGCCGGGTGCTCGATGTGTGCAGCTACATCGGTGCCTGGGGCATCCAGGCGGCGGTACGCGGGGCGGCGGAGGTGATCTGCGTCGACAGCTCGGCGGCGGCGCTGGATCGGGTCGGCGAGAACGCCGAGCGCAACGGCGTGGTGGACCGCGTGAGCGGCCTGCAAGGGGACGCCTTCGAGGCCCTGCGCGGGCTGCGTGACGAGGGCGAGCGCTTCGATCTGGTAATCCTCGACCCCCCCGCCTTCATCAAGCGCCGCAAGGACGAGGCCGAGGGCACCCAGGCCTACCGGCGACTCAACCGCTTGGGGCTTGAGCTCTTAACCCCCGGCGGGCTGCTGGTCAGCTCCTCCTGCTCCTTCCACATGGGGCGGGACGCCTTCCTACACACGGTCGGGCAGGCCGCCCGCCGCACCGAGCGGAGCCTTCAGGTCCTGGAGGTCGGCCAACAAGGACCCGATCACCCAGTGCACCCGGCGATCCCGGAGACCGCGTATCTCAAGACCCTGGTCTGCCGCGCCCTGCCCGAGGTCTAAGGAGATGCTGATTATTGGCCATCCTAGCCAAAATCAGCGCGGGGCTCCTGCCCCGCGCGGGAAACTCTGAATTCTTCAGCGGTTCCCTAAGGCGCATTTAGATCGACTCGGGTGATCTTGTTAAGGCTCAGCCTGTTGCGTAATCTTGCTTCCGCGAAGCCTTAATCAAGAACCGGGGGAATGCCTGCCATGCGTCCGTTCCAAACCAAGCACCGCGCCGCTCCGGCCGCCGTTGCCCTGCTGGTCGCCGCCCTCCTCGCCGGCTGCGCCAGCGCCCCGCCACCCGAGGCCAGCCTCGCCGCCGATCGGGTCGAGGTGCGCAAGTCCGAGCGCAAGCTGAGCCTGATCAAGGGTGACAAGGTCGTTCGGGAATACCGCGTGGCCCTGGGGAAGAACCCCTACGGCCACAAGGAGCAGGAGGGGGACAACCGCACCCCCGAGGGCGATTATGTGCTGAACTGGCGCAACCCCAACAGCAGCTTCCACAGGTCGATCAACATCTCCTATCCGAATGAGATCGACCGCTGGCTGGCCGAGGCCCGAGGGGTGAGCCCAGGCGGGCTGATCATGATCCACGGTATGCCGAACTATGTCCGCTCGCCGGCGGTGCTGCGCGAATACGAGGGGCGGGACTGGACCAACGGCTGCATCGCCGTGCAAAACCACGAGATGGACGAGATCTGGACCGCGATCAAGGACGGGACACCGATCCGAATCTTGCCCTGAGGCCGCAAGGCTGGCGCCCGGCGCTAGGACCTCGCTGATTGGGCATTGTGCCCAAAAGGAACAAGGAGTCCGAAGAGGCTATCTCCGGACCCCCTAGTCTTCAGCGCGTTATCGGCCGCTGAATAGCGCCGGGCATCCCTGCCCGGCGTCTGCTGACCCCGGCTGCGTCAACTCAGCGCCCCGAGAACCGCTTCATGGCCTGCACGAAGCTCCGGCGTAGGAGCTCGATGGAATGGGCCAGGTCGCCCACCTCGTCATTGCGGCCGAGATCGAGCGGCTTGTCCATCCGGCCCTGGCTGATCTCGCGCGCGGCCTCGGCGATCGTGAGCATTGGGCTCACCAGGCTGCGGCGGACCAGGATGTTGATGCTGAGGAAGATCACGGTAAACAGCGCGGTGAGCATGCCGATGGCAATCAGGCTGCGCTCCAGCGCCACCGCCTGGACGTCGGCCAGCGGCACGCCGACCACACTCAGGCCCACTACCTCGTCGTTCTTGTAGTGGTAGCCGGTGGTCTCACCCCACTGGGTGCGGATCTCCTCGGGCGCCTTGGCGGGGTCGCCGTGGCACTTCAGACAGCCCTTGGCGCTCGCCTTGGGCGCGGCCGCGACCAGCATCATCTGGCCATTCAGGTCGCCGACCTCACGCAAGGCCTCGACCCGGCGGTCATTGCGGAAACGCTCTAGCAGCTCCTTCTCGAAGGTCTGGGGCTGATTCTTGGGATTGAGCGGGTTGTCCGAGGCGTTCTTGATGTAGTAGCTCGGCTGCAAGGCCGCGAACTTCTCCGCGATCAGCGAGGTGGCGACGATGCCCGAGAAGCCCGGGGAGTAGAACAGGCCCTTCTCCATCAAGAAGGGACGCAGGTGCTCGCCGACGTAGCCCTGAATCGACTGCACCATATCGACCAGCAGCTTCAGCTCCCGGTCGGCCTGCTCATTGACCTGACGCTCGGTGGCGACGTAGATCACCGGGGTGGCCACGGCCACGCAGAGCAGATAGAGCAGACCCAGTGCAAGGTTGAACCGCCGCACGACGCTGCGGCGCGGCAAGGTGGAGCTGGAAGCGGTCATGTCGGTCTCCGAGTGATTGCGGTTAACGTGCGCAGAAGCCAGGGATCTGCACCCGCAATCGATACTAGAGACTGGTCGGTCGGGGAAACGTGGTGCTTGTCACGAATCACTCGCGGACCCGTGATCGTCGCAGCCGATTCTGCCAGCGCGATCACACTCCCCGCGGGATGGCGCAGGCGGGGCCTGCGGGTTAACGTGACGTTCGCGCGCAGCGCGCCCCGTATCCCCCTGCCCACGCGGAAAGGGCTGGGGTGAGGGAAACGGGTATGGCGAGCAGCGCCTGTCCTGCCCCGGGGCAGCGCTGGTCGCCATGGCCGTTAGGACTCGATCATCTCGCCGAGCCCGCGCCCGGGCTGGACCATCGGCAGGACGTTTTCGGTCTTGTCGATCCAGACGTCGACCAGCACCGCGCCCGGGTGGTCGAGGGCCTCGCGTACCGCATCCTGCAGGCGCTCGGGCTGGCGCACCCGCAGGGTCTTCAGGCGAGGGTAGACGTACCTGAGCCCAACCAGGCTCGGGAGCTGGGTGCGGCAGGTCTGGTCGACGTCCGTACAGTCGGCGTCACACTCGGCGGTCCGCGCGAGACAGGTCTCGTAGTGGTGACCCTCGTCCATCATGTCCTCCCACTGCCGGACCATGCCAAGGAAGCTGTTGTTCAGCACGAACATCTTGAGCGGGACGCGGTTGGCGACGACCGTCCCCAGCTCCTGCAGATTCATCTGGAAGCTGCCGTCACCGTCAATCAGCACCACCGGCCGGGACGGATCGGCGTACCAGGCGCCGATGGCCGCGGGCAGACCGAAGCCCATGGTCCCCAAGCCCCCTGAGCTCACCCACTGACGCGGTCGGCTGAATCGGTAGTACTGGGCCGCCCACATCTGATGCTGGCCGACGCCGGTGACCAGGGTGGCGTCGCCGACCGTGAGGTCCGAGATCGCCTCGATCACCGCCTGCGGCTTGATGTACGGACCCTCGCCGTAGGGCTTGGGCATCTGCGCCCGCCAGCCGCCGACGCGGGCGAGCCAGGCACAGTGCCGGGCACTGCGCCCGCTCTCCAACGCATAGCGCAGGAAGACATTAAGGTCAGCCGCCAGCCCGAAGTCCGCCCGCACGGTCTTGTCGATCTCCGAGGGGTCGACGTCGACGTGCGCGATCCGCTTGCCGGCGGCGAACCCCTTGACCGCCACCCGGTCGTCGAAACGCCCGCCGAGGGTGAGGATCAGGTCCGCGTCGCGCAGGGCATAGTTGGCAGGGATGCTGCCGTGCATCCCCGGCATGCCGAGGTTGTGCTCCAGAGCAAAGGGGATAGCGCCCAAGGCGTTGAAGGTCGTGGTCACCGGAGCGTCGAAGCGCTCCGCGAAGCGCCGCAGTGCGACCGCCGCGTTGGCGTGGATGACCCCACCTCCGGCCTTGATGACCGGCCGCTCGGCGGCGGCCAGCGCGCTCAGGATCGCGTCGGCCGCTGCGGTATCGAAGGCGACGGGCTCCCGGTGGCGCCTGCGCGGCGGGTTGTGCCGGCGGACGGTCGCGAGCTGGACGTCTTTGCAGATGTCGACGACGACCGGGCCCGGCCGGCCGCCGGCGGCCAGCGCAAAGGCCTCGCGCAGCACCCACTGCAGGTCGGCGACCTCTTTGACCAGGTAGTTGTGCTTGGAGATCGGCCGCGTGATGCCAATGGTGTCGACCTCCTGGAAGGCATCGGTCCCGATCGCCGCGCTGGGGACCTGCCCAGTGATGAACACCGTCGGGATCGAGTCCTTGTAGGCATCGGCGATCGGCGTGGTCAGGTTGGTCGCCCCGGGGCCCGAGGTGGCGAGCGCCACCCCGACCCGGCCGCTAACCCGGGCATAGCCCTCCGCGGCGTGACCGGCCCCGCCCTCCTGGCGGCAGAGGATGAAGCGCGGGCCGGGCTCGCCACGGCGCATACGCTTGTTGAGCTCGACGTGCAGGGGGATGACGGCGCCGCCGGTGTGGCCGAAGAGGTAATCGACGCCGAGCTCGGTGAGGACGTCGAAGAACAGGGCGGCGCCGGTTCGGGATGGGGTGGGCATGGGACTGCGCGCCTCGGGGGATGCGGCCTAGGGCCACATCATACCCCGGGCACAGCGGCCGTCAGCACCCCCAGCGCGCGCCGGGATTCCCCGCCGGCCCGCCCGGCCAACCCGGGCCTCGGGCTCGGGTCGCCCCTCAGTGCAGCCGCGGGCGCAGCGAGGAGCCGTAGCCGCGATCGACGATGTCGCGGTAGTTGTGCAGGAACTGCACGACCGCGGGCGGCAGGGGCCGATCCTCCTCGTCCAGGGTATAGAGCATATCGTTGAGCGCGCCGATCAGCTCACAGAGGACCTCGGCAATGCGGTCGTTGCTCTCGAGCTGGCTGATGATCTCAACGACCATTTCTTGATCGATCATGCGCGTTCTCCCGCGATGGCTGCTCGCCTCGCGAGAAGTGATACCCGAGACGGGGTGCAACCGACTGTGACCGGGTTCACGGGCCCGCGCCGCGGGCCACGTGGACCAGTGCCGCAGGGGCGCGGCCGGTCTAACCGGCCAGCCGGGCGACGTCGGCCTTTGGCGCCGCGGCGGAGGCCTCGTCGGGGACCTCGAGCGGCCACTCGGGGGTCTCGCGCAACAGCCGCAAGACGGCGTCGACACCGACCGGCGGGGAAAACCAGAAGCCCTGGACCTCGGGGCACCGCAGCTCGCGCAGATGCCGGAGCTGCACCGCGGTCTCTACCCCCTCGGCGATCACGTTGACCCCCAGCACCCGCCCGAGCGCGATAATCGTGTTGACGATCGCGGAGGCATCCCTGCTCTGCCCGAGCTCCTTGATGAAGGAGCGGTCGATCTTCATCGCGTCGTAATCGAACTTCTGGAGATGGCTCAAAGAGGAATAGCCAGTGCCGAAGTCGTCCATGTGCAGCCCGATCCCCAGGGCGCGCAGGGCGTCGATCTTGCCCTTGGCGTCCTCGACGTTGCCCAGCAGCACGCTCTCGGTCACCTCGATGCAGAGCGTCGCCCCCTCGACGCATTCGCCCTGCACGATCTCCGCGATCCGGGGCACGAAGTCCGGCTGCGAGAACAACCGCCCGGAGACATTGACGCTGACGCTGAGCGGCAGGGCGGCGGCGAGCTCCCGGCGCCAGCGCCTGACATTGCGGCAGACCTCGTGAATCGTCCACCAGCCGATGGGGACGATCAGGCCGATCTCCTCGGCGAAGGGGATGAAGTCGTCGGGCCGGATCAGTCCGCGCTCGGGGTGGCGCCAGCGCACCAGGGCCTCCAGGCCAACGATCCGCCCCTCGCTCAGTGAGACGATCGGCTGGTAATGCATCTCCAACTCACCGCGCTCAACCGCGCGCCGCAGGGCGGTCTCCAGCTCGAGGGCCTGCACCAGGTGCCGGTGCATGTGGGCGTCGAAGAGCTCCGCACGGTTCTTACCCCGCGCCTTGGCGTGATACATCGCGATGTCGGCGTCGCGTAGGATCTCGTCGGGGCTCTGACCCTGGAAGCTCCCCATGGTGATCCCGATGCTGACCGACATGAAGACCTCTTTGGAGTCGACGACATAGGGCTCGCGCGAGAGATCCAGCACACGCTCGGCGATCTGGTGGGCGTGCACGTCAGAGCGGATCCCCAAGGCGACGATCGCGAACTCGTCACCCGCCAGCCGCGCGACCGTGTCGCCGGGGCGCAGCACCGCCGAGACCCGCCGCGCGAACTGCACCAGGAGCGCGTCGCCGGCGGTATGGCCGAGGCTGTCGTTGAAGGTCTTGAACCGGTCGATGTCCACGAACATGACCGCGATCCAGTGTCCTCCCTGACGCCGAAGCTGCTGGAGGGCGACTCCAAGCCGATCGCGGAACAGGTTACGGTTCGGCAGCCCGGTCAAGGCGTCGTGCAGGGCATCGCGCAGCAGCCGCTCCTCAGCCGCCTTGCGCAGCGAGATGTCGCTCAGCGAGCCGGCGATCCGCAGTGCCGCGCCATAGGGCGCGCGGACCGCGACCCCGCGGCTCAGGACCCAGACATAGTCCCCGCTCTTGTGCTGGAGCCGGTACTCGTGAACGAACTGCTCGCTCACGCCATTGCGGTGGGCGTCCAGGGCCTCGTGCAACGATAGACGGTCGTCGGGGTGAACGCGCCCGAGCCAGGACTCCTCGCGGCTCGCCAGCTCCTCATCGGCGAAGCCGAGGATCGCCTTCCAGCGCGGGGAGAGGTAGATCTCGCCGGAGACCAGGTCCCAATCCCAGAGTCCGTCATTGGAGCCTCGCACGGCGACGGCATAACGCTCTTCACTGCGGCGCAGGGCATCCTCGTAGCCCTGCCGCTCGATGGCATAGCGAATCGAGCGCCGGAGCAAGGCGCCGTCGACCCGCCGCTTGATGAGGTAGTCCTGGGCCCCTTCCGCAACGGCACGGGCCGCCTGATCCTCGTCGCCGAGATTGGTCAACAGGATGACCGGCAGGCCGGGGACCTGGCCGCGAAAGCGCTCGAAGGTCTCGATCCCCTGGCTATCCACGACGCAGAGGTCGAGCAAGGCAGCATCGAAGGCCCCTTCGTGCGCGAGCGCGATAGCGGCCTCCACTCGGTCGGTGCGGGTGACCAGGAAGCGATGACGTCTCGCCCCCGACAGCATCTCCCGAACCAGGTCCGCCTCCGCCTGCTCGTCCTCGACCAGCAGGACACGAATTAAGCTCGTCGCGATGGTCCCCGTCATACGGGTTGCGAATCCCCCTGGCGGTCGGTGACTGCGGCGCTTGGTATCGTGAAATAGAAGGTCGCCCCCTGATCCTGCCGAGAGTCGACCCAAATGCGCCCGCCGTGATTCTCTACGATACCCTTGCAGATTGCCAGCCCTACTCCTGTGCCTGGGAGATCTTTGGTAGGCTCCAAGCGGGTAAAGAGGTCGAACACCCGTTCGCGATGCTCCGCCGGAATACCAATTCCATTATCACTCACGGCAAAGGTCCAGACCCCATCGCGCTCACTCGCGGAAATCCGCACATCCGGCAAACGCGGGCCATGGTATTTCAGGGAATTATTAATTAGATTCTCGAACAGGCGCTCGATCGCGCCGCGGTGGGCGGGCAGCAGGGGTAGCGGGTCGCGCGTGAGCTTGCCCCCACTCTGGGTGAATACCTCTTCTAGGTTCGCTGCGGCGGCATCGACCGCGGCGCCAAAATCCACGAGCTCGTTGCGCTGTCCCAGGGCGCGCACCTGCGAGTATCCGAGCAGATCATCCACGAGCTCTTGAGCACGACGGGTCTCATCGAGGATCTGATGGAGGTCGCGCCAAAGGGCGCTTCCGTGTCGATCAATCAAAAGATGGGCGTACCGGCTGATGCGCCCGAGCGGGGCCTGTAGCTGATGAGCGAGGATCGCGGCAAACCGCTCGAGCTCAAGGTTTTTCGCGCGAAGGGACTCCAGCTCCTGGGACCGGCGATCGAGCTCGACCTGCAGCCCGCTGATGTCCTCGATCAGCCCCTCGAAGGCGGCATCCCCTTGCCCGGTCACCGGCCAGAGCCAAAGCCGCACGGCCAGGCCCTCGGCGCCGTCGCCGGCCAGGCGCGAGCCCAGGCCGTCCAGCCGACTGCGATCGGCGAGCGCCGCACGGACGGCCTGTCGCTCAGGCTCGCCCGCGAGGCACTCGACCAGCGCACGCCCAGTGAGATCCCCGGCCGGGACGGCGAGCAACCGCTGCGCCGCCGGGTTGGCGGAGAGGATGCGGCCCTGCGCCGTCAGGGCCAGTGCGCCCAGGGGCAGGCGCGCGGCCAGGCCATCGTCGCCGTAGGCCCGCGTCTGCTTGCGCTCGATCTGGCGGCGTACCGCGACCGAGAGCTGGAGGTAGCCGGCCCACTCCTTGACCAGGTACTCGGCGGGCTTCTCCTCGGCATCCCAGGCAAAGTCGAGCGGGGCGTAATCGGAGGTGAACAGGATGACGGGACAGGCCGGGTGGGTCCGGCGCAGGGCGCGGATGACGTCGCGCCCGTCGCTCCAGCTCAGGTGGCGCTCGACCACGGCAACGTCGAAACGGCCCTCTACCAGGCGCTCGGCGAAATCCACCGCCGTGCTCGCCTCGGTGACATTAATCCCCGGCAGCTCGCTCTTGAGCACCAGCTCGGCGAGTCGGCCATCGGCCGGGTTGTCATCGACGATCAAGACCCGAAATGTTTGGCAGTCCATAGTTGACCTTCTGAGCTCCCCCTCGTGCCCCGGGACCCGTGAATGACCCCGAGGTTTCGACCCGGCCCCGCCGACTCGCGACGGGGGCTGGGCCCTACCACACGTAAAGTTCTTGGATGACCCCGTCCTGCTCGCGATAGCTGACCCGCGCGCCCTGCTCCCGGGCGTGGGCGGCGAGCATGGTCAGGGCAACCAGGGCGCTGTCGCACCGGCCGTCCAGGCGCCGCCAGCCGACCCCCGCGATCCCCACCCAGGCGTTGCGGTCCTGGTCGGCCGACCAGAGGGCCGCGACCCGCCGGTCCTGCTCCCAGTGGCTGCCGCCGGGGGGCGCGTCGCCGAAGGGGAGCGTCGGCATGTCCTGATCGGCGCGCTCGGACACCGGCGGGGCGTTGTCGCCGACGGGGGCCAGCGGCGGGCCGGCCGGCTCCAGGTGTGGCGTCGCCGCCGCAACGGGGTCTGGCGAGAAGATCGGTCTGGGCTCTTCGAGGTTCATCGACGGACTCGGGCGTGCTGCCGGCTAGTGGACATAGACCTGGGTGATGGCGTCGTCCTCGACATAGGCGTTGATCGGTCGCCCTGCCCCCTTGGCCGCGATGAGCTGTGCCAGCATTCCGCAGAACGCGGCATCGCTGGCGGCCGCTACCCGCCGCCAGCCGACGCCGCCGAGATAGGCCCAGGCGTTGCGGATCTGGCCATTGGCCCAGAGCGCGGCGACGCGCCGGTTGGCCTGCCATCCGCTGCCACTCGACGCGGGGCCTTGGTCCTGGCACACCTGGCTGACGACCCCAGACCGCTCATAGAACCGAACGGGCCGTCGCGCCGTCTTCGCCGCGATCAACTGCGCGAGCGTGCTAAGGAAGATGCCGTCGTCGTCGCTGCACAGCCGCCGCCAGCCGAGGCCCTGGAAACGGGCCCAGGCGTTGCGCCCCTCGCCGCTGCTCCAGAGTCCGAGCACCTGCCGCGCCCGTTGCCAACCGACCCGAGTGACCCCGCGAACCCCCGCGACCATCCAGCGGTCGATACCGCACTGGCCATAGGCGATGCGGAAAAATCCCTCCTCGCCCCAATCCGTCCCCCAACTGTTCTGGCAGATCCAGCACCCGGCGCGGTCGTCATAACCGATGATCGCGACGCAGTGCCCGCCGGCCGGCGCACCGGCGACCTGCCGGTAGACGCCGCCGCGGTAGCTGAAGAGGTCGTCGTAGACCAGCAGACAGGCCACGACCGGACCCCGCGCGACCAGCCACGCCTTGATCTCGGCCGGCCGGCCGGTCAGTTCATCAGACCCGGTGATCCGCAGCCGCTCATCCGTCTCGGCCGCGATTCGCTCTTCGCCCGCCGAGGCGAGGCGCCCGTCCGGCCCGTCACCCTCGGGCCTCAGCCCATGGCGCTGCATGTCCTCCAGTGCCTCGCCCGGCCACCAACCGCTGCTGCAATCACGCCCGCGCGCCCGCCCATGACCGAGAAAGAGCCGCGACTCACTCAGCTCGACGGCGAGCTCGGGGTCTCCGGCCTCCCGGCGCATCTGGCAGCCGATCGCCGCCGTCACCGCGAAGGCGACCCCGGCGGCGCAGTCGGCCTGATCCTTGACCGGTGTCGCGAAATCGCAACCGCCGAGATCGCGCAGGTCGAAGGCCAGGGGTCCCGGCACCGGGCCCGCGACGTCCCCTGCGGACCTAAGCCTGCAGTCGCCGGCTGCGATCGCCTCCGCGGTCAGCGCCTGCGGGGGCGGTGTCAAACCGAGCCTGGCGCGCTGCTCCTCCGCCCGGAGGTGTGACAGGCTGGTCGGCCCCGCCACCCAGGGATCGGAAAGCCCGCACAGGGCCTCGCGAATCACACGCAGACTTAAGGGGTTGCTTGCCATCGCCTCGACCTAGGACTCCCGTCTCGCCGCCGCGGGCCCCACTCACCGGGACGCCTGTTCCCGCATCGGCGCCCGGAACTTGCGGGCCCTCTGGGCTCGCTCTGCCTGGGCGGCTGCACCGTTGGGCTTCATGCGCCGTCATCAGGCGCTGGATGCCAAGCAGGAACCAGGCCAGCCCCTGTGGGAAACGCCCTACGGGATGTCGGGTGATTTTCCGAATCGAGACGGATGTCACACTGTCGCGAGAGACCGACAGTCGCACCACGGGCACCGGGGCCAAGGCATACCGCCCTGAGGGAGGCGATGCCCTGATCCCGAGCCTCAGGTCGATCGCCCGGGCTGGGTAACCGTCGTCGCGATCGAGCGCCCTGGAGCGACATCCGAGGCAGAGACTGGGCTGGCCTGCGCCCGGACGATCGTCTCCAGCGATCGTCGATCAATATTCATTCGATTGGACCTTTGTTGATCTCAACCCTACCCTGAAGCTCGAATGAACCTCGGAGGACGAACGCCATGACAAAGACCCTCACCTTTGCCGCCGTGCACATGACGGTCGCGTTCACGGTGGCCTATGTCCTGAGCGGCAGCCTGCTGGTCGGCGGCGCGATCGCCCTGGTCGAGCCAGCGATCAACACCCTCGCCTACTTCTTCCACGAAAAGGCCTGGGAGCGCGTGCGCTCGGCCCGACCGCCGGCGCTCGCCGAGCTCCCGGCCTGACACCAAGACCCATCCCGCAGAACATCGACGGAGCAGCACCATGAGCACGACCACGACCATCAACATCGGCATCGCGGATCAAGACCGGGCGGCGATCGCCCAAGGGCTTTCCAAGCTCTTGGCCGACAGCTACACCCTGTATCTCAAGACGCACAACTACCACTGGAACGTGACCGGCCCCATGTTCAACACGCTGCACCTGATGTTCGAGCAGCAGTACACCGAGCTCGCCCTAGCGGTCGACCTGATCGCCGAGCGGATCCGCGCCCTCGGGCACCCGGCCCCCGGCTCCTACCGGGCCTACGCGGCCCTTACGGAGATCCCGGAGCAGGACGACAGGCCGGGCGCCGAGGAGATGATTAGGCGCCTGATCGCCGGGCAGGAGACCGTCGTGCGCACCGCGCGCTCGATCTTCCCAGTGGTCGATACCGCGCAAGACGAGCCGACGGCCGACCTGCTGACGCCTTCTCGACGGCTGAGCCGACCAGGGCATGGGGGGCGCACCGCCGCCGGGTTGATCCGGCGCGCGGTGCCGGTCAGGATGCGACGGGGCCAATCGCGAGGCATCGCCTCGGTTGGTCCCGTCTTTGTTTGGACGATTCAGGGACCGTGCCGAACCATGATCAGCCGCTCCGAGATCCTCGAGCTGTTCCAGCCGATTCTCGCCCGCATCGACCTCGGGATCATCTTCGCGGACCGCGAGGGCCAGGTGCTCA
>JALOTB010000037.1 GCA_025458165.1 Chromatiaceae bacterium
CATACCCACAGGCCCTGCAACAAGCTGTTTTAAAAAGAATGAAGAGGTGCGATACGAAAATCCGGTGCCAATAGTTGACAGGTCAAAACATATCAGCCCAAAGTTGGGCGCAATGATCGGGGAAACGGGAGGGGTCCGCAAATGAACGCGAATGAACGCAAACAAAACAACATCTTGTTGGACAGTCGCTGTCTGGCGCTTCCGGCAAAAAAGAGGCCGCGCATGGGTGATCATGGGTGGGTGTGCGCGTCTGCGCCTCTGCCCAGTCGGGTCATCCTCCGAACGGTGGAGCGACAGGCGACATCGCGACAATCCGATCAGCATTTTCCCGATTTGCGTTGATTTGCGTTCATTTGCGGCAAAAATTCTTCCTTGGATCCCCTCCGACGCTGGAGAGGATTCAGCCGTCGGGCAGGCTGAGCTCGAGGTGGGCGAGGAGGAGCTCGTCGCCGCTCGCGAGGCGGGTGTGCAGGCTGCCGCAGGCGGCGCAGAGGAGGCGGTTGGGCGCGGCCTCGGTCTCCGCCCCGCAGTCGCGGCAGTGCACCCGCACCGCCATCGACTCGATGACCAGCTCGGCCGCCTCCGCGATGGTGCCGGCCGCGGCGAGCGGCCAGGTGTTCTCGATCAGCGGGCCCTCGACCCCCGAGAGCGGCCCGATGCGCAGCACGATGCGCTCGACCCGTTCGGCGCGGTGCTCGCGGGCGATGCCCTGCACCTGATCGAGCAGCGCGAGGCAGATGGAGAGCTCGTGCATGGCGTCTACGTATCCAGGTAGGTGTAGCCGTAGAGTCCGGCCTTGAGCTCGACGAAATACTGTTCGCGCTGGTCGCGCGGCAGGTCGGTCTCGTCGAGCTTGCGACGGTAGCGGGCGAGCAGCCCGCGGGGCTCGAAGTGGACGTAGGACAGGAGCTCGTCGGCGCTGTCGCCGCGCTCGGGCCCGAGCAGCCGGTAGCCATCGGCGGACTGGGGGTCGAGCTCGACGTTGACCGCGTCGGTGTCGCCGAACAGGTTGTGGATGTCCCCGAGGATCTCCTGATAGGCCCCGACCAGGAAGAAACCGATCAGGTAGTGCTCGTCGTCCTCGCGCGGCGCATGCACCGGTAGGCTCGCCTCCACCCCGCCCTCGTCGACGTAGCGGTCGATGCAGCCGTCGGAGTCACAGGTGAGGTCGTGCACCACCGCCCGGCAGGTCGGCGGCTCGTCGAGGCGCTGGAGGGGGACGATCGGGAAGATCTGATCCAGGGCCCAGATGTCGGGCAGGGACTGGAAGAGCGAGAAGTTGCAGAACAGCTTGTCGGCGAGCAGGGCGTTGAGCTCGTCGGAGAGCTCGCGGTGGCGGCGCACGGCCGGGTCGAGCCGGGCGGTCAGCGCCCGGCAGACGGCGTAGAAGAGCTCCTCGGCACGCGCCCGGCCGGCGAGGTCCATACGGTCATGCTCGAAGCGCTCGCGCGCCGCGGCCAGCAGCTCGCGGGCGTCGGCGAATACCTCCTCGGGCGGTTCCGAGGAGGCCGCGGCGAGGCGCGCCGCGAGGGCGTCGAGCAGCTCGTCACCCTCCGACCCCGTGCTGGTCACGCCGAGCCCGCCGGCCTGCTCGCGGTCGATCACGTTGGTGATCAGCACCGCGTGGTGGGCGGTCATGGCGCGGCCGGATTCGCTCACCAGGTCCGGTTCGGGCAGGCCGCGGCGGCGGCACTCCTCGGCCAGGGTCTCAACCACCGCGCGCGCGTAGGCCTCCAGCGAGTAGTTCACCGAGCAGTAGGAGCGGGTACGGGTACCCTCGTAGTCGACGCCCAAGCCCCCGCCGACGTCGACCACCGCGATCGGGGCCCCGAGCCGCCGCAGCTCGGCGTAGAAGCGCACCAGCTCGCGCAGGCCGTTCTTGATGTCGCCGAGGTTGGGGATCTGCGAGCCGAGGTGGGCGTGCAGCAGGCGCAGCCAGTCGAGCCGCCCGGCCGCGCGCAGGGCCTCGACCAGCCGCATGGCCTGGCTCGCGGAGAGCCCGAACTTGGCCTTCTCCCCGCCGCTCGACTGCCAGTTGCCGGCCGCCGCCGCGGCGAGCCGCACCCGCACCCCGAGGCTGGGCTCGATCCCGAGGCGTTCGGCCTCCTCCAGGATCAGGGGCAGCTCCGAGGGCTTCTCGATCACCAGGTGCACCCGCATCCCCAGGCGCCGACCGATGAGCGCGAGCCGGATGTACTCGCGGTCCTTGTAGCCGTTGCAGATCACCAGGCCATCGCGGGGGGAGAGGGCGAGCACCGCCATCAGCTCGGGCTTGCTGCCGGCCTCGAGCCCCGCGCCGCCCTCGCCCAGGATGTGCTCGACCACGCTCTGCTGCTGGTTGACCTTGATCGGGTAGGCCGGCTCGTAACGCCCGGCGTAGCCGCTGTCCTCAATCGCCGCGAGGAAGGCCCGGCGCAGCGAGCGCACCCGGTGGCGCAGGATGTCGTTGAAGCGCACCAGCACCGGGAGCGAGAGCCCCTCCTCGCGCAGCCGGGCGGCGAGCACCGCGAGATCGATCTCGGTGGGTCCCTCAGGGTCGGGCCGGGCGCAGAGGTGCCCGGCGGTATTGACACCGAAATAGCCCTCGCCCCAACGGCGGATGGCGTAGATACGCTCGGCGGCTTGGATGGGGTCTGACACGGTGGGACCTGCGGATTGCGGAGTGGCGCGCTTGGATGGGTGGATCTGGTCGGGTTGGTCCGGCTTGGCTCGCCGATCTCAAGCGCCGAGGCGTTCGGAAAGGGCGCGAAGCGGGGCTTGAGCTCTTGACTTCGCGCCTCGAAGAATGCCAGGGGAGGCATTCTTCGAGGTCGCCTCGGGACTCTATCCCCGCAAGGCCAAGGGTCCCCGGCTAGCCGATGGGATGCGGTGCGACCGGCTCAAGCTTCCAGATGTCGCGGTTGTACTCACCGATGGTGCGATCCGACGAGAAGTGCCCGCTGTGGGCGGTATTGAGGATGCCCTTGCGCGTCCAGCCGTCGGCGTCGCGGTAGGCGGCGGCGGCACGCTCTTGGGCCAGGCGGTAGCTCGCGAAGTCGGCAGCCGTCATCCAGGGGTCCTGGGGGCTGCGGATGGCGTGCAGGATGGGGTCGAAGACCCCGGGCTCGAACTGGTTGAAGTGCCCCGACTCCAGCAGCGCCATCACCTCCAGCAGTGCGGGGTTACCGGCGATGATCTCCCCCGGGTTGTAGTGCCCGCGGGTGGCCTCGACCTCTTCGGCGGTCAGTCCGAAGAGGAAGAAGTTCTCGTCCCCGACCCGCTCGCGGATCTCGATGTTGGCGCCGTCGAGTGTCCCAATGGTCAGCGCCCCGTTCATCATGAACTTCATGTTGCCGGTGCCCGAGGCCTCCTTGCCCGCCGTCGAGATCTGCTCAGAGAGGTCGGTGCCCGGTGCGATCGCCTCCATCACCGACACCCGGTAGTCGGGGATGAAGGCGACCCGCAGCAGCCCCTCGGTCTCGCGGTCATTGTTGATGACATGGGCGACGTTGTTGATCAGCTTGATGATCAGCTTGGCCATCGCATAGCCGGGCGCGGCCTTGCCGCCGAAAAGGGCGCAACGCGGCGTCCAGTCCGCGGTGTCGCCGCGCTTGATCCGGTTGTAGAGGTGGATCAGGTGCAGGACGTTCAAGAGCTGGCGCTTGTACTCGTGGATGCGCTTGACCTGGACATCGAACATGGCCTCGGGCGGGAAGGCGACCCGGCACTCGCGGGCCACGACCAGGGCGAGGTGCTCCTTGTTGGACTGTTTGATTGCCCGCCAGCGCTCGCGGAAGCCGGCATCCTCCGCGTAGGGGGCGAGGCGTTCGAGCTGGTCGAGGCTACGGATCCACTCCAGCCCCAAGGTCTCGTCGAGCAGGTCGCGTAGCTTGGGGTTGCACATCGCCAGCCAGCGACGGGGTGTGACGCCATTGGTCTTGTTGTTGAACTTGGCCGGCCAGAGCTCGTAGAAGTCGCGGAACAGCCCCTGCTTGAGCAGGCGGGAGTGCAGCTCGGCGACCCCGTTGACCGAGAAGCTGCCGACGATGGCGAGATAGGCCATGCGGACCTGGGGGTCGTAGCCCTCCTCGATCAGCGACATGCGCTGCTGGCGCTCCATGTCGCCGGGCCAGCGCGCGGCGACTTCGGTGAGGAAGCGGGCGTTGATCTCGTAGATGATCTGCAGGATGCGCGGCAGGAGCTGTTGGAACAGCCGCACCGGCCAGCGCTCTAGGGCCTCCGGGAGCAGGGTGTGGTTGGTGTAGGCCATGGTGCGGGTGGTGATGTCCCAGGCCTGGTCCCACTCCAACTGATGCTCGTCGATCAACTGGCGCATCAGCTCGGCGACCGAGATCGCCGGGTGGGTGTCATTCAACTGGAAGCAGTTCTTCTCGGCGAAGCGGCTGAAGTCGCGGCCGCGTAGCCGGATCCACTCCCGCAGCACGTCCTTGATACTCGCGCTGGCGAGGAAATACTGCTGGCGCAGGCGCAGCTCCTTGCCGCTCTCGCTGGCGTCATTGGGGTAGAGCACCATGGTGATGTGCTCGGCGGCGTTCTTGGCCGCGACCGACTCGGGATAGCTGCCCGCATTGAACTCGCCAAGGTCGAACTCGTCGGTCGCCGCCGCCTTCCACAGGCGCAGGGTATTGATGGTGTCGTTGCGGTAGCCGGGCACCGGGGTGTCGTAAGGGACCGCTAGCACGTCGCGGGTGTCGACCCAGCGCACCAGATTGCGCCCGCTGGCGTCACGGTAGAACTCGGTGCGCCCGCCGAACTGGATGCGCTGGGTGTACTCGGGGCGCTCCAGCTCCCAGGGATTGCCGTCGCGCTGCCAGTGATCGGGCTCCTCGACCTGGTAGCCGTTCTCGACCAATTGCCGGAACATCCCGTACTCGTAGCGCAGTCCATAGCCCTTGACCGGAAGCTGAAGCGTGGCGCAGGAGTCGAGGAAGCAGGCGGCCAGGCGCCCGAGACCCCCGTTGCCGAGGCCTGCGTCGGGCTCGGTGGCGGAGATCTCCTCCAGCAGCAGCCCGAGGTCGTAGAGCCCGCGCTCGGCCTCGTTGCCGACCCCAAGGTTGAGCATCGCGTTGCACAGCGCGCGCCCCATCAGGAACTCCAGGGACAGATAGTAGGTGCGCTTGCAGTCGGCCTCGTCGTGGGCCTGGCGGGTCTTCTTCCAGCGCTCCATCAGCCGGTCGCGCATGACGATGGCGAGCGCCCGGTAGGGGTAGTAGGCCGAGCGGCAGTCCCGGTCACGCCCCAGCGTGTTGGAGTAGTAGTGCTTGAAGTCCGCCGCCAGCCCTTCGGCGGTCATCGACAGCGGGGGCTGATCGAACAGACGGTCGTTGGGATGGCTCTTGTACAGGCTCGCGATCTTTGGGGGCATGGCTGGAGGTGGCTGAGATCTGGGTGAAACGGCTGGTTGCTGCCGGATGCTAACAATAAGGCGCGGACGCTCCAATCCACGGCCGCGCCGGGTCAGGCCCGCGATTTAACCAGATCGGCGGGCTGCGGCATAACCGGCGGCGCGGGTGGCGCGCCAACTCCGGCCCTAGTAGGACAGGGCCGAGACCCGCCAGGCCAGTCCGTGCCGCTCAAGATGCAGCCGTACCGGCCCGTCGTCGGGCGGGCCGATATGGACCTGAAACCCGCCTCGGGCATCGAAAAAGGCAAAGGAGACCTCCCCGAGGAAGCCGTCTGCCGCGCCGCCCGGGCTGTGGACCAAGAGCTGCTCGCGCACCCAGTCCAGGGTGACCAGCCGATCGATCGCATCGCTCCCGAGCGACTGAATCCCGGCCTGCAGCCAGCGGATGAAGCGGTCGGAGACTGGCCCGAGGCGGCTGCCCACGTCCTTGTTGAGCTTCTTTTTGATCTCCCCGCGCACGGAGGCCAGGTCGACCAGGGTGGCCAGGGCCTCGGCCTCCTCGCCGCGCACCGCCCGGTCCAGCCGCCAAAGGCTGATGTAAGGCCAGGCCAGGTAGGCGAGCAGCAGCACCGCCGGCGGTAACAGGACCCAGCCCAGGGCGCGTCGCCGACGCCGGGTGCGGGCGAGTAGGGCACGCGGCGGGCGTCGCTGGGCAGGGCTCATGAGGCCTCGCGCTCCTGGCGCTCGAGTGCCTCCCCGGTCTCCAGCCACTCTCCCTCGACCTCCTCCAGCTCCGAGGTGAGCTGTTGCTTTTCGCGCAGCAGCGCGAGCAGCCGGGGCTTGGCGGCAGGCTGGTAGAGCTCGGGGTCGGCCAGGGTGCGCTCGATCGACGCACGCGCTTCGCTCAGCGCCGCGAGGCGCGCCTCTAGGCGCTGAAGTTGGCTGCGCAATGGCTGTAAGCGTCGCCGCTGCTCGGCGTCCTGGCGGCGCTGCTCGCGGCGCGATGCCGAGCTCGCGGCAGTCGCGGTCGGCGCCTCGGCTTGGGCCTGGCGCCGGCCGAGCCAGGCGGGGTAGTCGTCGAGATCGCCCTCGAATGGCGCGACCTGGCCCGCGTCTACCAGTAGGAGCTCGTCGCTCGTCACCCGCAGCAGGTGGCGGTCGTGGGACACCACCACCAGGGCGCCGTCGAACTCCTGCAAGGCTTCGCTCAGCGCCTGGCGCATGTCGAGGTCGAGGTGGTTGGTGGGCTCGTCCAGCAGCAGCAGATTGGGCCGTCGCCAGATCAGCAGGGCCAGGGCGAGCCGGGCCTTCTCGCCGCCGGAGAAGGGTGCGACGGCGTCCAGGGCCTTGTCGCCGCCGAAGCCGAAGCCGCCGAGGTAGTCGCGCAGCGCCTGCTCGGGCTGATCCGGGGCCAGTCGCTGGAGGTGGGTGAGTGGGCTGTCGCCCGGGTGGAGCTGGTCCATCTGGTGCTGGGCGAAATAGCCGACCTGTAGCGCCTGAGCGGGGCTCCGGCGTCCCCTCTGGAGTGGCAGCAGGCCGGCGAGCACCCGGATGAGGGTCGACTTGCCGGCACCATTGGGGCCAAGGAGCCCAATGCGGTCGCCGGGGGCGAGCGACAGGCTGACCCCGCTCCAGACCAGCGAGCCGGTGTAGCCGGCGGCAGCCTCCTCCAACTGCAGCAGGGGATGGGGCAGGGCGGCGGGCGCACGAAAGCCGAAGCGGAACGGACTGTCGACGTGGGCGGGGGCGATCCGTTCCATGCGCTCGAGCGCCTTGAGCCGGCTCTGCGCCTGGCGCGCCTTGGTCGCTTTGGCGCGGAAGCGCTCGACGAAGCGCTGCATCCGCGCCACCTCTTGCTGCTGGCGGCTGAAGGCCGCGTGCTGCTGGGCCAGGCGCTCCGCGCGCTGGCGCTCGAAGGCGCTGTAGTTGCCCGCGTAGGCGGTGAGCCGCCCCTGCTCGATGTGGGCGATTTGGCCGGCCACCGCGTCGAGGAAATCGCGGTCGTGGGAGATCAGCAGGAGGGTACCGGGATAGGCCTTGAGCCAGCCCTCAAGCCAGATGACGGCGTCGAGGTCCAGGTGATTGGTCGGCTCGTCGAGCAGCAGCAGGTCGGAGCGGCACATCAGGGTGCGGGCCAGTGCGAGGCGCATGCGCCAGCCGCCCGAGTAGCTGTCGACGCTGCGCCGCTCCTCGCCCGGCGCGAACCCGAGCCCGTGAAGCAGGCGGGCCGCGCGGCTTTCGGCCGAGTAGCCGCCGATCGCATCCAGTCGCCCGTGCAGCTCGGCCTGGCGCAGGCCGTCGCCCCTCGTCTCGGCCTCGGCGAGCCCCGCTTGCACGGCGCGCAGCTCCTCATCGCCGTCGATCACGAAGTCGATCGCCGCCCGCTCCCCGCTTGGGGTTTGCTGGGCGACATGGGCAATCTCCCAGCCAGGGGGAAGGGTGCAGTCGCCGCCGTCCGGCTGGAGGTCGCCACGGATGAGGGCGAACAGGCTCGACTTGCCGCAGCCGTTCGCCCCGACCAGCCCGAGCTTCTGTCCGGGATAGACCGTCAGGTCCGCCCCTTGGAGCAGGAGCCGCACCCCGCGGCGAAGACTCAGGTCACGGAGCTGGAGCACTCTGTCCCTCCGGACTGGAGAAGGGGGTCGGCAAATGACTGCACATCTACGTGGATCAGGGGGGATTTCGGCTCGTGATGCAGCGAGGTCTTGCGTAACGGCTGGATGAGTCCGACTCCTTTGACACGGACTGGGCGTCGAGCCGTGCCGCATCCAAGGCCACCGATTCGGCTGACCGGAAGCTCGGAGCCGCGCGAAATTCGGGGTCCCCCCGAGCGGTTCGCAAATTTGCGTTCGTTCGTGCTCATTTGCGTAGGAATCCCCTTCGTCAGCCCTGCGGCGTGCGGTCGAGCCGGCGGTAGCCGATGGCCTCGCTGAGATGCGCGGTGCCGATGCGATCCACGCCGGCGAGGTCGGCGATGGTGCGGGCGACCTTGAGCACGCGGTGGTAGGCGCGGGCGGAGAGACCGAGGCGCTGCAAGGCTTGGTTGAGCAGCCGGCGGGCGCCTTCGTCGAGCGTGCAAAACCGGTCCAGCTCGCGGGGCCCCAGGTCGCGGTTGGGCTTTCCGGCACGGCCCATGGCCAGCTCGCGCGCCGCCACTACGCGGGCGCGGACCGCGGCGCTCGGCTCGGCGAGCGGCGCGGGGGCACTCAACTGCTCCGGCGGCAGGCGTGGGACCTCAACGTGCAGATCGATGCGGTCGAGCAAGGGGCCAGAGATCCGCGCCCGGTAGCGGCTGACCTGCTCGGCGGTGCAGCGGCAGCGCCCCCCGGGGTCGCCGAGATAGCCGCAGGGGCAGGGGTTCATCGCCGCAAGGAGCTGAAAGCGCGCCGGGAACTCGGCCTGGTGCGCGGCGCGCGAGATGTGGATCTGGCCGGACTCCAGCGGCTCGCGCAGCACCTCGAGCACCCGACGGTCGAACTCGGGGAGCTCGTCGAGAAAGAGTACCCCGAGGTGGGCGAGCGAGATCTCCCCCGGTCGCGGGTTGCTGCCCCCGCCGACCAGTGCGACCCCGGAAGCGGTGTGGTGCGGAGAGCGAAACGGTCGGGTGCGCCAGGTCTGGGGGTCGAAGGGCTCACGCCCACTGACCGACCGCACCGCGGCGGCCTCCAGGGCCTCTCCCTCGGTGAGCGGCGGCAGGATGCCCGGCAGGCGGCTCGCGAGCATCGACTTGCCGGTCCCCGGGGGGCCGATCATGAGCAGACTGTGCGCGCCGGCGGCGGCGATCTCTAGCGCCCGCTTGGCGTGATCCTGGCCGCGCACCTCCGCCAGGTCGGGGTAGTCCATATCGCCTTGGGGCCCGTCACCGCCGGCAAACGGGGCGAGCTGGGCCGATCCGTTGAGGTGCCCACAGACCTCGACCAGGTGCTCAGCCGGGTAGACGGTCAGCCCGTTGACCATCCCCGCCTCGGCCGCGTTCTCCCGTGGCAGGACCAGCGCCCGCCCGGCCGCTCGCGCGGCGAGCGCCGCCGGGAGTACGCCGGAGACCGGGCGCAGCGCCCCGGAGAGGGCCAGCTCGCCGAGCAGCTCGATCCGGTCCAGTGCCTCGCGGCGGATCTGGCCGGAGGCCCCCAGCACGCCGAGCGCGATCGCGAGATCGAAGCGCCCGCCCTCCTTGGGGAGATCCGCCGGGGCGAGATTGACGGTGACGCGACCGGCGGGGAATTGGAAGCGCCCGTTGAGCAACGCACCGCGTACGCGGTCCTTGCTCTCCTTCACCGCCAGCTCCGGGAGCCCCACGATCGACATGGCCGGCAGTCCGCCCGAGAGGTGCACCTCCACCGTCACCGCCGGGGCGCCGATCCCCTCACGCGCTCGGCTGTGCAGGACGCAGAGGCTCACGGGTGGCGCCGCGGGGGGGCGTCGTCATTCGCCCGCGGGTGCGCCGAGGCCGAGCTCCCGCTCCAGCCGCGCCACCTCGGCCTCCAACCGCTCGACCTTCGCACGGGTGCGCGCCAGCACCGCGGCCTGGACGTCGAACTCCTCGCGGGTGACCAGGTCGAGCCGCCCAAGCCCCGCCTCGAGCGCGGCGCGCAGGTTGCGCCCGAGGTCTTCCTGCAACACCTGGAGCCCCTTAGGGAGGCTCCCGGCGAGGCGGTGCGCGAGGTCGTCGAGGTGCTTGGGTTCGAGCATGGAGCTGTCCTCATCGCTGCCGTATTGGCCCGGGCGGAGATTATAGGCATCGCGGAGACGGCGCGTCTTCGCGAGGGCTCGCACCAAAACAGGGCGCCGTTTGGTCCCTGGCGGCGGCATTCTGCCCGGTGATGGTGCGCGCGATCTGTGGTAAGTTTGCCGCACTCAGCGCTAGACGTTGTCTTTTCGGTACAGTCCGGAAATGGCATGAATGGTGCTAGTAACGGATCGGTAAGAAACGACGGCGTCCCCCGGGGCGTCCCGGTTCGCGCCCACCATGAAGAAGATTCCTACGAGAGGTTCGAAACAGATGAAATCTTTGTTCCCCATCGCCGGCGCGGCCGGCGTCTTACTCGCCGCCTCAGCCGGGACCATCAACCAGGCGCTGGCCGATTCGCCCCACTCGATCACCGCCAATATCGGTGTGGTCAGCAACTACGTCTGGCGCGGCGTCACCCAGACCGACGACAAGCCAGCCGTGCAGGGTGGCCTGGATTACGCCCACGAGAGCGGCTTCTCTGCCGGGACTTGGCTCTCCAACGTCGACTTTGGCGCGGGCGGCGACGAGAGCGTTGAGGTCGACTTCTACGCGGGCTACGACTTCAGCCTCGGCGAGGATCTCAGCCTCGGGCTGAGCACCATCTACTACGCTTACCCGGGCGACAATCTCGAGGCGGATTTCTGGGAGATCGGGATCTCCGGCGGCTACAAGTGGTTCACGCTTGGGATCCAGTACACCGTCTGGAACGGCGAGGACAACGACGACTTCGCCTTCGAGCAGGGTGATCTCTACTACCACGGTGGCGCTGAGTTTGAGCTGCCGTACGAGATCGGCCTTGGGCTGCGGCTGGGCTATTACGACTTCGAGACCGCTGAGGATTACACCAACTGGGGCGTGTCCATCAGCAAGGCGGCGGGCGATTTTGGCACCTTCAGCCTGAACTACGACCAGATCGACGGTGACGACTACGACACCGATCCGCGGTTCTGGGTCGGCTGGCTGAAAGAGTTCTAAAGCGCCCTCGGGCGATCGCGCTTGGTTCGCGGCCTGGGCTGCGCCTGAGCCCCGGCTACCCCCCAATCACGGAGCTTTCGATATGAAGCTAATCACAGCCGTCATCAAGCCGTTCAAGCTCGACGATGTCCGCGAGGCCCTCGCGGATATCGGTGTGTCCGGTATTACCGTCACCGAGGTCAAGGGCTTCGGTCGCCAAAAGGGCCATACCGAGCTCTATCGGGGCGCGGAGTACGTGGTCGATTTCTTGCCCAAGATCAAGGTCGAGATCGCCGTCGACGATGCGCTCGTCGATAAGGTCATCGAGGCCGTCTCTGCGGCCGCTCGAACCGGCAAGATCGGCGATGGCAAGATCTTCGTCAGCAACCTCGAGCAGGTGATTCGAATTCGCACCGGCGAGACTGGGCCGGACGCCTTGTGATCGGTGCCTAGGAGCTTGACTCATGAAAACGACATTAATCGATAGACTTTCCCTGGCCGCCGTCGGCGGCGTGCTCGCACTCGGCCCCGCCCTGGCGCTGGCCGAGGAGGAGGCCGTGCTCAACAGCGGCGACACCGCCTGGATGCTCACGGCCACTGCGCTGGTCCTATTCATGACCATCCCCGGCCTCTCGCTCTTCTACGCGGGCCTGGTGCGGGCGAAGAACGTCCTCTCTGTCCTCATGCAGTGTTTCGCAATTACTGCTCTGATGACTCTGCTGTGGGTCCTTTACGGATACAGCCTCGCGTTCTCGACCGCTGGCATGGAGGCCGGCGTTGTTAACCTGGCCTCCTTCGTTGGGGGCTTAGATAAGGTTTTCATGGCTGGGTTAACCCGCGAAAGTCTCACGGCCGCCATCCCAGAGTCGGTCTTCGCGACCTTCCAGATGACCTTCGCCATCATCACTCCGGCGCTGATTGTCGGTGCCTTCGCCGAGCGCATGAAGTTCTCGGCGATGCTCTGGTTCATGGCCCTGTGGTTCACCCTGGTCTACGCCCCGATCGCGCATATGGTCTGGAGCGGTGATGGGGGACTGATGTGGGATTGGGGTGTGCTGGATTTCGCCGGCGGTACGGTCGTCCACATTAACGCGGGCGTGGCTGCCCTGGTCGCCGCCCTGGTCCTCGGTAGGCGCAAGGGGTATCCGACCACGCCGATGCCGCCCAACAATCTAGGCTACACGGTTGTCGGTGCTTCGATGCTTTGGGTCGGCTGGTTCGGCTTCAATGCAGGCAGCGCGGTGGCGGCCAATGAAAGCGCCGGGATGGCAATGCTGGTTACTCAGATCGCGACGGCGACCGCTGCCCTGGCCTGGATGTTCTCGGAGTGGTTGTCCCACGGTAAGCCGAGCGTACTTGGCATCGCGACTGGCGCCGTCGCCGGGCTCGTGGCAATCACCCCCGCCTCCGGCACGGCCGGTCCAATGGGCGCCGTTGCTATTGGGTTGGCCGCCGGCGTGATCTGTTTCGTGTCCGCTACGAAGATCAAGCGCTGGCTAGGATACGACGACTCGCTCGACGTGTTTGGTGTCCACGCGGTGGGCGGTATCGTCGGCGCCTTGCTGACCGGTGTCTTCGCGGCGGCGAGCCTTGGCGGGGCCGGCCTTGCAGAGGGAATGACCATACCAGGTCAGGTCTGGATCCAGGCCAAGGGCGTCCTCTTTACCATCGTCTACACGGCGGTACTGAGTTATGTCATCCTGAAAGTGATTGATCTCGTCATGGGCCTTCGTGTGACCGAGGAGCAGGAGACTCAGGGTCTCGACCTCTCGCTGCACGACGAGCGCGGCTACATCCTCTAACCCTAGCCCCACGACGGCCGGTGCCCCCGGCCGTCGTCTTCTTACCTTCCCCTCACCCGATTCGGAGCCCCGCTACCGTGGACGGCGTCGTGACACTCGCTTACGCGCTCGATACCTTCTACCTGCTCGTCTCCGGGGCACTGGTGATGTGGATGGCCGCGGGCTTCGCAATGCTCGAGGCGGGCCTGGTGCGGGCCAAGAGTACCGCGGAGATCCTCACCAAGAATCTCGCGCTCTACGCCGTCGCCTCCCTCATGTACATGGCGATCGGCTTCAACCTGATGTACCCGGACGGGGGCAACGGGCTCATCCCGACCCTTGAGCTGGGCTTCCTGTTCGGCGGCGACCATTCGGTCGATGAGGTCCTGGCGAGCGATGGCGAAACCGCCTACTCGCGGATGGCCGACTTCTTCTTTCAGGTGGTCTTCGTGGCCACCGCCATGTCCATCGTCTCCGGGGCGGTCGCTGAGCGGATGAGGCTCTGGTCCTTCCTGCTGTTCGCGGTGGTCATGACCGGATTCATCTACCCCGTCCAAGGCTACTGGAAGTGGGGCGGCGGTTTCCTCGACCAGCTCGGGTTCAGCGACTTCGCCGGCTCCGGCGTCGTCCACCTCGCCGGGGCATCGGCGGCGCTCGCGGGCGTCCTGCTGCTCGGGCCGCGGCGGGGCAAGTACGGCAAGGATGGCTCGATCCATGCGATCCCGGGCGCCAACCTCCCGCTCGCAACCCTCGGGACCTTCATCCTTTGGCTCGGCTGGTTCGGGTTCAACGGCGGCTCCCAGCTCAAGCTCTCCGGTATCGAAGACGCCAACGCGGTGGCGGCCGTCTTCGTCAACACCAACCTGGCCGCCGCGGCCGGCGTGATCGTCGCGCTGGCGACCGCACGGATCCTGTTCGGTAAGACCGATCTCACCATGGGCCTCAACGGCGCCCTGGCTGGTCTGGTGGCGATCACCGCCGAGCCGCTGACCCCGACCCCATTGGCGGCGAGCCTGATCGGCGCGGCTGGGGGCCTAATCGTAGTCCTGGCGATCATCACCGTGGATAAGCTGCGGATCGACGACCCCGTCGGTGCCGTCTCGGTGCATGGCGTGGTCGGCATCTGGGGCCTGTTGGCCGTCCCGATCACCAACGCGGAGGCGAGTATCGGCGCTCAGCTCATCGGTCTGGGCACCATCCTTGGCTGGGTCTTCTGCACCTCACTGATCGTCTGGGGACTGATCAAGCTCGTGCTCGGCCTGCGGGTGAGCGAGGAGGAGGAGCTCGAAGGTCTCGACATCGGCGAGTGTGGGCTGGAGGCCTACCCCGAGTTCGTCGGGAGCAAGGGGTCGAGCCGCTGAGGGCGAAGAGTGCCCCCGCGGCACGAAAGTCGGGTGAGTCTGTCTGTCGCCTACCGTCGCGGCTCGGGCCCGATCAGGCCCCGTCGCCGTCGTCTGCCTCGGTGTCCTCGTAATCGCTGCCGAGGTCCAGTCCCATCTCCTCGGCGATCTCCACCCAGTAGGGCTCGGCCTCGCAGGAGCAGCAGTCACACCACACCGCGATCCCCTCGTGCATGCTGATCGAGCGGCGGCGACTCGGACTCGACCTTGCCCCCGGGCGCTCGACTGCGTTAGCCGTGGACTTGGCGGGGGTGTCTCGCGTATCCGGACGATCGGCTCGTTTCAAGGAGAAATCCTCCGCGAATGGCGGGAGCGGGTCGCCTTGCAGGGTACCAAGACGCATGGTCGGTGTCCCCGCGGGTCGCGGGCGACCGGTCGATTCCCCAGCGCGCAGGTCTCCGCCGGTGAGGGAAAACGAGAACCGCGCCGGGGGTTTCGCCCCTTGGAGCATCCTAACCTGCGAGACCCTTCGAGCCCTGCGCACGATGCGGTGAAGCCCCGCAGCGCGCTCCTGGCCCGCCCGGGCCCTGGTAAAGAAATCAGAGCGCCTGGGGTGCCTACCCGTTGCAAGCGGTGCGGTTACCTGGCCCGCCGGGCCAGGTGTGTCCAACAGCGAATCGCCGAGCTGTGCCGCTGCCCATCGCCCGGCGGTTTGGATCGGGGCCGTGAGTCGGTTGGTCGTCAGCGCTCGCCCGGGGCACGGAGCCGTGACGCCATCGGGACGGCCCGACGCCAGAAGCGACGAAGCCCCGACCGCGTGAGGGTGAAGCGCTGGTCCGCGCAAGGGTCCAGCGACAGCCGCGGGATGCGCCCCCGGCGCAGCGCCGCGAGCCAATCGGCGAGGGCCCGATCCAGTCGACCCAGGCCCTCGATCCAGGCCCCCGGCTCGGCGTCGAGCACGGCGCCCCAGAGATCGTCCCATAGCACCAGTAGGTCCCCGTTCGCCGGCGGCTGCAAGGTATCGAGGTGCGCCAGGGGATGCGTAGGAAGGCCGGCGGCCCGAGCCAGACCCCGAGCGAGGGGATGATCGGCGCACACGCCGGCAAAGTCGCAGCGCAGCGGCAGCGGCGGCAACCGGCCGCCGCCCCATATCCAGACCCCATTGATCGCGGGGCGCCCCTCGGCCTCCCGCTGGTGGTTGACCTCGGCGCCGTGGAAGAGCATCTGCGCCTCGTTCAGGACTTGCGCCCAGCGGCGGGCGTCGGGACCGGCGGGGAGGAGCTGGTCGAGATTGCAGCCCACCGCGAGGTGCAGCGGGCGGGTGCCGATGTCCGGGGGCGTCTCGGCCTGTAGGTACCAGCGGCCGGGCACGGGCGCCTCTAGCCGCAGACCGACGTCGGCGAAATGGGCGTTGAACAGCCCGACCAGCGCGTCGGCCTCGGCCTGGGTGACGGCGAGATGGCGGCTGTCGAAGAGGAGCAACTGGTCGCGATCGGCCCGCAGGTGCACCGGATCGGCATGGAGCCAGAAGCCCTTGGGGTCGGCGTCCGGCGCGTCCCCGAGACGCGCTAGGGGTGCACTCGGCAGATCGCCAGCGGCCGGGGCACCGATGCCGAACCGGGCAAGCAGGGCTTCGATCGGGTCAGGGGTCGCCGAGGGGGAGACATCGGAACGGGCGAGCGCGCGCTCCAGGGCCGGCAGCCGGGGGAGATCGCCGGGAACGACGGGGACAGGCCCAAAGAGCCCCGGGATCAGCAGGTCGATGCCGCCGCCCACCACAGCGCGCAACCTCCGGCGGGGCCGGCGACCTCAGCCGGCGAGGGTCTCCATGCGGATACGCACCACAGCGCCGGTCACCGAGTCCAGGGACTCGATGCGGGCGATCGCCTGGTTCATCTGCCCTTCCAGTACCCGATGCGTGAGCATGATGAGGGGGACCTGGGTCTCGCCCTCCAAGGGCTCCTTCTGTTGGATCGCCTCGATGCTGATCCCCTCCTCGCCCAGAATGCCTGCGATCTGTGCCATGACCCCGGGCTGGTCGAGGACCTGCATACGCAGGTAGTAGGCGGTCTCGACCTGGTCCATCGACAGGATCGGGAAGTCGGAGAGCTCATCGGGCTGGAAGGCGAGGTGCGGCACCCGGTTGTTCGGGTCGGTGGTGAGCGCGCGGGCGACGTCCACCAGGTCCGCCACGACCGCCGAGGCCGTGGGCAGGGAGCCCGCCCCGGCGCCGTAATAGAGGGTCGGCCCGACCGCGTCGCCTTTCACCAGCACGGCGTTCATCACGCCGTCGACGTTGGCGATCAGTCGCCGGTGCGGGATCAGGGTCGGGTGCACGCGCATCTCGATGCCCCGGCCGGAGCGGCGGGTGATCCCGAGATGTTTGATGCGGTAGCCGAGCTGTCCAGCGTAGGCGACGTCCTGCGCCTCGATCTTGCTGATTCCCTCGGTGAAGGTGCGCTCGAACTGCAGCGGTATGCCAAAGGCGAGCGAGCCCAGGATGGTGAGCTTGTGGGCGGCGTCTATGCCCTCGACGTCGAAGGTGGGATCGGCCTCCGCGTAGCCCAGGGCCTGGGCCTCCGCCAGGGCGTCGCCGAAGTCGCGGCCCTTGTCGCGCATCTCGGTCAGGATGTAGTTGCCGGTGCCGTTGATGATGCCGGCGATCCACTCGATGTGGTTGGCGGCGAGCCCCTCGCGCAGGGCCTTGATGATCGGCACCCCGCCGGCCACCGCGGCCTCGAACGCGACGACGACGCCCTTCTCGCGCGCGGCGGCGAAGATCTCGTTTCCGTGCCGCGCGATCAGGGCCTTGTTGGCGGTGACTACGTGCTTGCCGTTCTCGATCGCGCGCAGCACCAGCTCGCGGGCCGGGGAGTAGCCGCCGATCAGCTCGACGACGATGTCGATCTCGGGGTCGTCGACCACCGCGAAGGCGTCGTCGCCGATGCGGCCGATCTGATCGAGCCCCGCGATGGCGTCGGGGTTGTACTGGCGGGCCGCTGCGTGGGCGATGCGCAGTCCCCGCCCGGCGCGCCGCTCGATCTCGCGGGCGTTGCGCGTCAGCACGGTGACCACGCCACCGCCGACTGTGCCCATCCCCAGCAGACCGATCTTGACCGGCTCCATCGCCATCCTCCCAAGTTGTTTCAATCGAAGCCGCTAGCCGCGGCGGTCGGCGCGCATCATGTCACGGATGCCGCGGATCGCCTGACGGGTGCGATGCTCGTTCTCGATCAGGCCAAAGCGCACATGCGTGTCGCCATACTCACCGAAGCCGACCCCCGGAGAGACCGCGACCCTGGCCTCGGCGAGGAGCTTCTTGGAGAACTCGAGCGAGCCCATCGTGCGGTATTGCTCCGGGATCGGCGCCCAGACGAACATCGTCCCCTTGGGCTTCTCCACCGGCCAGCCGGCCGCCGTCAGCCCGTCGCAGAGTACGTCGCGGCGGCTCTGGTAGCGCCCGCTGATCTCTTTCAGGCAATCCTGCGGGCCCTCCAGCGCGGCGATAGCGGCGACCTGTATGGGTGTGAAGGTGCCGTAGTCGAGATACGACTTGATGCGCGCGAGGGCGGCGACCAGGTCGCGGTTGCCGCACATGAAGCCGACCCGCCAGCCCGGCATGTTGTAGCTCTTCGAGAGCGAGAAGAACTCCACCGCGATCTCATCCGCCCCCGCCACCTGCAGGATCGACGGGGCCACATAGCCATCGAAGACGATGTCGGCATAGGCCAGGTCGTGGACCACCCAGATGTCGTACTCCCGCGCGATCGCTACCACCTGCTCGAAGAAGTCGAGCTCCACGCACTGGGTCGTCGGGTTGCCGGGGAAGTTGAGCACCAGCATCTTCGGCCGCGGCCAGGAGTCCTGGATCGCCCGGCGGAGCTCCTCAAAAAAGTCCACCCCGGGGATGAGTGGGACATGGCGGACGTCGGCCCCGGCGATGATGAAGCCGTAGGGGTGAATGGGATAGGCCGGGTTGGGGACCAGGACGGTGTCTCCCGCACCCATGGTCGCGAGCGCGAGATGCGCCAGCCCCTCTTTGGAGCCGATGGTGACGATCGCCTGGCTGTCTGGATCGAGCGCGACGCCGAAGCGTGTCTGATACCAGTTGCAGATCGCCCGACGCAGGCGCGGGATGCCGCGCGACACGGAGTAGCGGTGGGTGTCGCGGCGCTCGGCGACCTCGACCAGCTTGTCGACGATGTGCTGGGGGGTGGGCTGGTCCGGGTTGCCCATGCCGAAGTCGATGATGTCCTCGCCCCGCGCTCGTGCCTCGGCCTTCAACTGGTTGACAATGTTGAAGACGTAGGGCGGAAGTCGCTGGATGCGGCGGAATTGCAGATCGGGCACGACGACGGCTACCTCGGGGGGCAGAAGGTCGATGAGTAAAGGGCCGAGAGTTTACCCGCAGCCAGGCGAGATTGAAATCGACCCCCAAGACGCGGCCGCGGGCCGGCGAGCGGGCTCAGTCGGCCACGGCCCCGCGCAGATCGACCCCCCGCTCGACCTCGCCCTGGCGGCGTAGCTCGCGCTTGAGGACCTTGCCCGCGGCGTTGCGTGGCAGGGCCTCGACCAGCATCACACGCCGTGGCACCTCGTGCCGGCCGAGGTGCTCCCGGCACCAGTCGCGCAGCGCGGCTGCGTCGGCCGCCGCTTGCGGCTTGATCACCACGAAGGCGACGGGGATCTCGCCATGGAGCGCGTGCGGCTCGCCGACCACGGCGGCCTCGACCACCGCCGGGTGCCGGTAGAGGACCTCTTCCACCATCCGGGGATAGACGTTCATCCCGTTGACGATGATGAGATCCTTGATCCGGTCGACGAGATAGAAATAGCCGTCCGGGTCGCGGTAGCCCAGGTCCCCGGTCCGGAACCAGTTGTCGAAGAAGCTCGCCCGGGTCTCCGCATCCAAACCCCAGTACCCCTTCATCACGTTGGGGCCGCGCACGCAGACCTCGCCGTGCTCACCGTCCGGGAGGGTCGCGCCGTCGGGCGCCGCGATTCGCATCTCCACCCCGGGGATCGGCGGCCCGATCGAGCCCGGCTTGCGCGGTCCCGCCGGCGGATTGACGCTGGTCACCGGCGAGCACTCGGTCGGCCCGTCGCCCTCCAGGATTGGGAACCCGAAGCGCGCCTCGAAGGCGCTCATCACCGCCTGGGGCATGGCGGCCCCGCCGGAGACGCCGAAGCGCACCGAGCGCCAGTTGCCCAGCTCCTCTGCGGGCAGACGCAGGAGCAGGCTGTACATGCTCGGCACCCCGAGAAAGACCGTCGCACCATGGCGGCCCACGGCGGCGCTGACCAGCTTGGGCTCGAACCGCGCGAGGGGAATCAGGCTCAACCCATGGAGCAGCGGTACGAGCATCCCCACGGTGGCCGCGAAGGCGTGGAACATGGGTAGGACTACGAGCAGCCGGTCCTCGCCCGGCACCAGATTGAGGGCGGAGCGGACGCCCCGGGTGTTCGCGATCAGATTGGCGTGGGTGAGCATGGCCCCCTTGGGTCGGCCGGTGGTCCCGGACGTATAGAGGATGGCCGCGACCTCGGCCCCTGGCGGGTCGAGCCCCGGCGCCTCGGCGCCCTCGGCGATTGCCGCGCCGATCGGGGCCCTGAGCGCGAGACTGGGCACCTCGCCCCCCAACAACGCGCTCGCCGCGGCGAGGTCGGTATGATGCAGCAGCGCCCGCGCCCCGGCGTCGGCGAGGATGAAGGCGAGCTCGCGCGGATTGAGCATCAGGTTCAGCGGGACGACCGTCGCTCCCGCCTTGAGGATGCCGAGATAGGCGGCCGCGAACTCGCCGCCATTGGTGCAATAGAGCCCGACCCGATCGCCCGCCGCGATGCCGTTGACCTGGAGATAGCCGGCGAGTCGGTCCGAGGCGCGGTCGAGCTGGCCGTAGGTCCAATCCCCCTCGGCCGCGAGGATGACGGGCTGCTCGGGCCGCTCGCACGCCGCCCTCCGGAATGCCTCCGGGATCGACTGCGAGGGCTCGCCGGGGCGGTCTGTCGTCGGGGTCACCTGGCTCGCCTGCCCTGGACCCTCAGATCACCTTGGAGAAGCCCACCGGCCCCTGCTTGGTCGCCAGATAGGCGTCGAAGACCATGCAGACGTTGCGGATCAGCAGACGCCCGCGGGGCAGGACGCGGATGCCGCGGTCATCGAGCTCGATCAGCCCGTCCGCTTGCATGACCTCGAGCTTCGGCAGGGCGTCGGCGAAGTAGCGCCGAAACTCGATTCCCCAGGCGGCCTCGACCGCCGCGAAGTCGAGCACGAAATTGCAGATCAGGCGCGTGATCACATCGCGCCGGATCTCGTCGTCGCGGGTCAGCTCGATGCCGCGGAAGACCGGCAGCCTGCCCGCGTCGATGTCTGCGTAGTACTCCTCCAGAGTGCGCCGGTTCTGGGCGTAGGTGTTGTCGACCTTGCCGATCGAGGTGACCCCGATGCCGAGCAGGTCACAGTTGGCGTGGGTCGAGTAGCCCTGGAAGTTGCGGTAGAGGGTCCCTTGCTGCTGGGCCAGCGCAAGCTCGTCGTCGGGGCGCGCGAAGTGGTCCATGCCGATGTAGACGTAGCCGGCGCCGGTCAGCCGGTCGATGGTCGTCTGCAGGATGTCGAGCTTGACCTGGGGCGGCGGCAGCTCCTCGGCGTTGATCCGCCGCTGGGGCATGAAGCGCTGGGGGAGATGCGCGTAGTTGAACACCGAGAGGCGATCCGGCGCGAAGGCCAGGACCCGCTCCAGGGTGCGCTCGAACCCGGCGACGCTCTGCAGCGGCAGGCCGTAGATCAGATCGATGCTGATCGAGCGGAAACCCTCGGCGCGTGCCGCCTCCAGCACCGCCAGGGTCTCCTCCTCGGTCTGGATGCGGTTGACCGCCTTCTGGACCTTGGGGTCGAAGTCCTGAACCCCGAGGCTCATGCGGTTGAATCCGAGCCGGCGCAGCAGGGCGACGGTCTGGCCATCGGCCTCGCGGGGGTCGATCTCGATCGAGTACTCGCCGACCTCATCGTCGGCGAACCGGAACAGCCGCCGGGTGGTGTCCATCAGCCCCTGCATCTGGTCGCGGCTAACGAAGGTTGGCGTGCCCCCGCCCCAGTGGAGCTGCTCGACGACCCGCTCGCCATCGAACAGGGCGCGCTGCATCTCAAGCTCGCGGTAGACGCGGTCGAGATAGGGCTGGGCCAGGCTGCGGTCCTTGGTCGCGACCTTGTTGCAGGCGCAGTAGAAACAAACGGTGTCGCAGAACGGCAGGTGGAAATACAGCGAGAGCGGCCGCCCGGACGCGTTGCTGCGGGCGCAGGCGGCGCGGTAGGCGTCGGCACCGAAGGCGTCGGTGAACTCCACCGCCGTGGGATAGGAGGTGTAGCGCGGCCCGCTCTGGTCGTAGCGGTTGATCAACCCCAGATCGAAGGTGATGCTCTGATCCATGGCCCGGCTCAATCCTCACCTTCCACGTCGAGCCCCTTGCGGTGGGTCTCGTTGATCTGCTTGAGCAGGGTGTGGAAGGGGATCTCCTCCGAGTAGTGGGCGGCCAGGTCCATGAACCCGAGGTCCTCGCGCCCGAAGCTGTAGCTCCCATCCAGCATCGACTGATAGAGCCCCTTGATGCCTTCCTCCAGCGGGTCGAGGAAGGCGGGAAACTTGGTCAGGTCTTCGAGCTCGTACTCGAGGCACTCGCGCAGGTCACCCACTTCGAACATGGCCTGCCGCACCCACTCCACATACTCGTCGACGCTCTTCGCGCGTCTCAGGCTCATCGCTGCTCCTTACACTAAAAACCGCGCGCTGCTCGCTCCGGGTCCCCCTCGCCCGCCGGGAGAGGGCCGGGGTGAGGGAGACGGCCATGGCGAGCAGCGCCTTTTGTGGCCCGGCTGGCGCAGGTCGCCATGGACGCTATGACTGCTCGAGGGCATCGAGGAACAGTGGCTGGAACTCCAGCAACTGCTCCCGGTTAATCAAGAACACACCCTCCCCGCCGCGCTCGAACTCCAGCCACAGGAAGGGTAGATCGGGGAAGCGCTGCTCCAGCTCCAGCGCGGCGCTGCCAACCTCGACGATGAGGATGCCGCCCTCCTGCAGGTAACGGGGCGCCTCGCACAGGATGCGCAGCACGATCTCAAGTCCGGTCTCTCCCGCCAGCAGCCCGAGACTCGGCTCGCGGTGGTACTCGGGCGGTAGCGCGGCCAGCTCGGCTGCGCTGACATAGGGGGGGTTGGAGACGATCACGTCGTAGCGCTGCCCATGCAGCTCGGCGAACAGGTCCGACTGGATGACCCGTACCCGCTCGCCCAGACCATGGAGCGCCACGTTCAGCGAGGCAACCGCTAAGGCGCCATCGGAGATGTCGGCCAGGTCGACCTGGGTGTCGGGCAAGTGCACGGCCGCGGCGATACCAATACAACCGCTGCCCGTACAGAGATCGAGCACCCGGCGGACCCGCTCGGGCTCGACCCAGGGGTCGAAGCCGGCCTCGACCAGCTCGGCCATCGGCGAGCGGGGCACGAGCACGTCCTCATTGACGTGGAACTCCAGCCCGGCGAACCAGGCGCGATGGGTGAGATAGGCCGCTGGCTTGCGTTCGACGATCCGGCGCTCCAGCAGCTCGGCCACCGAGGCGCGCTCCGCCTCGGTGAGGCGGCAGTCGCGGTACATCGCCGGGAGGTCCGGCGGGAGGTGCAGGGCGAAGAGCACGAGGTTAGTCGCCTCGTCGATCGCGTTATCGGTCCCGTGACCGAAGAAGAGTCCAGCGGCGTTGAATCGGCTGGCGCCCCAGCGGATGAAGTCTTGGACGGTGATCAGCCCGTCATAGGCAGCAGTCATGGGTAAGCGGGCTCCTCGTCAACGCGCGGCCGCGTCGCTACTGCGGCCTTGGCGGTCGGATGTCGGGATAGACCGCTCCCAGCCGAGTCCCTCGCGAGACGGCGAATGCAGAGACGACGATGCTGCCAGCTCCTATCCTTGACGTCCAGCGCCCGGCGGTGCCTTCACGGGTCGCGCCGGCCACTTGGGCTCGGCGGTCGGCACTGGCCGGCGAGCTCGGGGCGCGAGGCGCCGCTCCCAGGCGCCTCGCGCGCCGCTCAGGCCGCCCGGCGTTTGCGGATGCCTAGCCCGTCTGCATCGACCTCGGAGCACTCGCGCTGGCCCCGCTCGACCAGATCGGACAGGGTGATGTTGCTGAGAAACCCGAAGATCTCGTCGCTCAACTGATCCCACAGGGCGTGGGTCAGACAGCGCTTACCGCCTCGGCAGTTCTCGCGGCCGCCGCAGCGCGTGAACTCGACCCATTCGTCGACCGCGCAAATGATGTCGGCGACCGAGATCTCCTCGGGCCGCTTGCCGAGGTAGTAGCCCCCGCCAGGACCTCGCACCCCGCGCACGAGCTGCTTGCCGCGCAACGCTGCGAAGAGCTGCTCCAGGTAGGACAGCGAGATGCCCTGGTTCACTGAGATGTCGGCGAGCGTCACCGGCCCTTTGCCGGAATTCAGCGCGAGGTCGAGCATCGCCGTGACCGCGTATCTGCCTTTGGTCGAAAGTCTCATGATCGGTATTCCTTCGCGTCGGGTTAAATCCGAGGAATTCGCTCGGAAATTAGCTTACCCATTCCACACAAAAATAGTCAAGAATTTTTGCGCGTCAAATTAAGCAGGCCGAGATTGCCGAGCGACGGGCACAAGCGATATGGCCATGAAGCCCGCCAAGGGTTCCCGCAGGACTCGCAGAGGGGCGCGGGGGTCTCTGCTAACCGGGCCCGACACCCGCGTCGGCCCGGACGATGAGCACAGGGGCGTGTCTTGCGGGGTGTTCCGCGCCCCGACAACCGCCCAGTGGCGGAGCGAGCGCTAAGAGGAGTGCCGGCGGCGCGTTGTCACGTCGACGGAGGCCGTGCGAGGCCGCGAGGCGGGGCCTGCCGACGGATGGACTACCCGCTGAGCGCGGACCGCGGGGCGGCTCCGGGCGCTTGGGTGGCGAAGCGGTGGCCTTGCCGAGCGCAGTAGGCGAGCCACTTGGAGAGGAATCGGTTGACCCGCCACTTGGCGAGCAGCGCCGGGTGCTGGTAGTGGCCGTGGATCGGGAGGGCCGTCTGGAGCAGATCGACTACCTCCACCTGCCCGGCATCGTGATAGGCGCGCAGGAGGGCGTCGGGGTCTGGCTGGGTCAGTCGATGGACCTTGCCGTCGTCGTAGGGAAAGTAGTGTGTGAGCCTGAGCAGCGTGGTGTAGGGCGTCTGCTCCAGGACCTCTAGGTGAAGATCCAGGCCGACGGGGGCCGTCGAGCGGCACTCGCCGCGCAGGCTCCTCAGCTCGGGGGCCAGACGCAGGAGCAGCCGGTAGCTCTCCTCGCACAGGCACATGAGATCGCCGATCGTCGGGCGTCCGGTGACCACCAGGGAGGTGGCCCAGGGATAGCGGGCCGGCTGTCCGCTCCGGTCCCGGCCGCCGTAGGCGAGGTCTCCGGCGCCGGCCAGCGCCGCCCGACCCGTTCGCGGCAGCCGCGTGCAGCTCACCGGCTCGGTCTCAGGCTCGGCCCTGCTGCTGCGACTCGACCTGGCGTCGCACCTCGGCCATGTCGAGCTCGCTCGCCTTGGCGATGAGCTGGCGGAAGGACGATTCCGGGAGCGCCCCTGGCTGGGAGAAAATGATGATCTGATCGCGGAATATCATCAGCGTCGGGATGGAGCGGATGCTGAAATGGGCGGCAATCTGCTGCTCCTCCTCGGTGTTGACCTTGGCGAACACGATGTCGTCGTGATCCGCCGAGACCTTGTCGTACACGGGCGCGAAGGACCGGCAGGGACCGCACCAGGGGGCCCAAAAGTCGACGATTACGAAGGCGTTGTCCTTGATCGTCTGCTCAAAGTTCTGGGCGTTGAGCTCAACTACGGCCATGGGCTTGCACCTGATCAGGGGTAACTGGGGCGGGGATACTAGCAGACTTGCGGGGGGGCCGCAGTTGCCGGGCCGGGCCCGGCCCGGCGGCTCGGCACCCAAATGAAAAGGCCGGGCAGGGCCCGGCCTCGGCTCGCGGCGGGGCGGGCCGCTCAGGCCGCGCCGAGTCCCATGAAGATCTGGTCGCGAATCTCCTCCACGCTGCCGATCCCGTGGATCTTGACGTACCTCGGGGCGCCGTCGCCGCCCTGCTGGGCCCACTTGGAGTAGTACTCGATCAGGGGCTCGGTCTGGTCGTGATAGACCTTGAGCCGGGCCTTGACCGTCTCCTCCCGGTCGTCGTCGCGTTGGATCAGCGGCTCGCCGGTGACGTCGTCGACCCCCGCGACCTTGGGCGGATTGAACACCACGTGGTAGGTGCGACCGGAGGCCAGGTGCACCCGCCGGCCGGACATGCGCCGGATAATCTCCTCATCGGGGACGTCGATCTCCACCACCGCATCGACGTAGACCTTGGCGTCCTTCAGCGCATCGGCCTGGGCCAGGGTGCGTGGGAAGCCGTCGAAGAGGTAGCCCTGCTTGCAGTCCTCGTCCTGGATCCGCGCCTTGACCATCCCCATGATGATCTCGTCCGAGACCAGCCCGCCCTGGTCCATGATCTTCTTCGCCGCGAGACCGAGCTCCGTGCCGGCCTTCACGTGGGCCCGCAGCATGTCCCCGGTCGAGATCTGGGGGATGCCATAGCGCTCCTTGATGAAACCGGCCTGCGTGCCCTTACCGGCCCCGGGGCCGCCCAGCAGAATGATGCGCATCGCGTCTTGCTCCTCGTCGTCGAAGTGATCGGGGGACGCGGACGGCGCTGGTTGCCCAGCGCCGCCGCGACGAACCATCCGCGAGTCTGCCACAGCCGGCCGAGGCGGGCCATTCCACAGAACGGATAGGGCAATAAAGCCGGGTGATAGCCGCGCGGGGCAGGAGCCCCGCCATGTTCAGGCGCGCCAGCGGCTGAACATGGAGGAGCCGGGAAACCACGCTCTTCCGGCTCTGTGCTGATGTTGGCCGGGATGGCCACTCATCAGCATCTCCCCAGGCGGTCCGGCCGGCCCCTCAGCCGCCGGCGAGCATCATGTTGAGCATCAGCTTGTTGAGCCGCCCCACAAAGGCCGCCGGATCATCGAGCTGGCCCCCCTCGGCGAGCTGGGCCTGATCGAGCAGCAGGAGCCCGAGGTCGGTGAAGCGGGTGGCGTCCTGCTCGGCCTCCAGACGCTTGACCAGGGGGTGGGTCAGGTTGAGCTCTAGGATTGGACGCGTGACCGGTGCGGCCTGGCCGACGGCCTTGAGCACGCGCGCCAGGTTGGCACTCATGTCGTGCTCGCCGACCACTAGGCAGGCCGGGGAGTCGACCAGGCGGGTGCTGGGGCGCACCTCCTTGACGCGCTCTCCGAGCACCTCCTTGAGGCGCTTCAAGAGATCGCCGTGCTCCTCGGCCGCCTTCTCCTTCTGCGCCTTCTCTTCCTCGTCCGCGAGCTTCCCGAGGTCGAGGTCGCCCTTGGTGACCGACTGCAGGGGCCTGCCCTTGTACTCGGAGAGGTTGGACACCAACCACTCGTCGACGCGGTCAGAGAGCAGCAGGACCTCGACGCCCTCCTTGCGGAAGACCTCCAGATGCGGGCTATGGCGGGCGGCGGCCGGGCTGTCGGCGGTGATGTAGTAGATCTTGTCCTGGCCCTCCTTGGCGCGCTCCAGGTAGCCGTCGAGGGACTCGGTCTGGGCCTCACCCTCGCTCGCCGTGGTCGAGAAGCGCAGGAGGCCGGCGATCCGCTCGCGGTTGGCGTAGTCCTCGGCCGGCCCCTCCTTAAGGACCTTGCCGAGCTCGCCCCAGAAGCTGGCGTACTTCTCCGGCTCGTCCTTGGCGAGGGTCTCCAGGAGCCCCAGCACCCGCTTGGTGTTGGCCTGGCGGATGGTGTCGATCTTCTTGTTGTGCTGGAGGAGCTCCCGCGAGACGTTGAGCGGCAGGTCGTCGGAGTCGACCACCCCTTTGACGAAGCGCAGGTAGTGCGGCATGAGCTTGTCTGCCTCGTCCATGATGAAGACGCGGCGCACGTAGAGCTTCACCCCGTGCTTCTGCTCCCGGTCCCAGAGGTCCCAGGGGGCGCGTTTGGGGACGTACAGCAGGGCCGAGTACTCGTTGGTCCCCTCCACCCGATGGTGGGCCCAGGCCAGCGGCTCGTCGAAGTCGTGGGCGATGTGCTTGTAGAACTCCTGGTACTCCGCGTCGGTGACGTCGGCCTTACTGCGCATCCAGAGCGCCGTGCCGCGGGTGACCTGCTCGTACTCGGGCTCGCCCTTGCCCTCGCCCTCCTCGAGGTGCGCCTTACGCATCTCGACGGGGATGGCGAGGTGGTCGGAGAACTTGCCGATGATCCCGCGCAGCCGCCAGGGGTCGGCGAACTCCTTCTCGTCCTCCTTGAGGTGCAGGGTCACGCGGGTGCCGCGGGTCGGCTCGGCCACCGTCTCCAGCGTGTAACGACCCTTGCCGTCCGACTCCCAGCGCACGCCGTGCTCGGAGGCGAGGCCCGCCCGGCGCGAGACCAGGGTCACGCGGTCGGCGACGATGAAGGCGGAGTAGAAGCCCACCCCGAACTGGCCGATGAGCTGGCTGTCCTGGGCCTGGTCCCCAGTCAGCCGCTCCAGGAAGCGGCGCGTCCCTGAGCTCGCGATGCTCCCGATGGTCTCGATGACCTCCTGGCGGCTCATACCGATACCGTTGTCGGACACGGTGATGGTCCCAGCCTCGCGGTCAACGTCGACCCGGATGCGCAGGCTCGGATCGTCCTCCAACAGCCCCTCGTCGGTGAGGGCCTCGAAGCGGAGCTTCTCGGCCGCGTCCGAGGCGTTGGAGATCAGCTCCCGCAGGAAGATCTCCTTGTTCGAGTAAAGGGAGCGGATCACCAGGTCGAGGACTTGGCTGACCTCGGCCTGGAACTCCAGGGTCTCCTTGTGCGCGTCTACCGTCATCGCTCTAACTACCCTCGTACTTTAGGAAATGCTGATGTGCGCTAGGACCGGCCGGCGTAGAATGAGCCATCCGCGCGCGCCCTACGCGTGTGGTTCAATCCCCGCATTTTCAACCGGCCAGCAGGGTTTTCATCACTATGGAGCCGAAACGCGTCGCCACCCAGCCCTTCACCGACCAGCGTCCCGGGACCTCGGGGCTGCGCAAGCGGGTGAGGGTCTTCGAGCAGCCGAATTACTTGGAGAACTTCGTCCAGGCGATCTTCGACACTCAGAAGGGGCTGGCGGGTGGGGTGCTGGTGGTAGGCGGCGACGGGCGCTACTACAACCGCACCGCGACCCAGACCATCCTGCGGATGGCCGCGGCCAATCGAGTGGCTAAGGTGCTGGTGGGGCGCGGCGGCATCCTCTCCACCCCGGCCGCCTCCTGCGTCATCCGCAAGTACCGCACCGGCGGCGGCATCGTGCTGTCGGCGAGCCACAACCCGGGCGGTCCCGACGCCGACTTCGGCATCAAGTTCAACGTCGCCGCGGGCGGCCCCGCCCCGGAGTCGGTGACCGAGGCGATCTACGCCCGCACCCGCGAGATCGGCGCCTACTTCACCGTGGACAGCCCCGAGATCGACCTCGATCGGCTCGGGACCAGCACGCTCGGCGGCATGACGGTCGAGGTCATCGATCCGGTCGCTGACTACGCCGACCTGATGGCGTCGCTGTTCGACTTCCCGGCGATCCACCAGCTCTTCAACTCGGGGCTGTTCCGCATGCGCTTCGATGCCATGCACGCAGTGACTGGCCCATACGCGATCGAGATCCTGGAGAACCGCATCGGCGCCGAGCCCGGCACGGTGATCAACGGCGAGCCGCTGGAAGACTTCGGCGGCGGCCACCCCGACCCCAACCTCGCCCACGCCCAGGAGCTGGTCGCGATGACCCAGGGCACCGACGGGCTCGACTTCGCCGCCGCCTCCGACGGCGACGGCGACCGCAACATGATCCTCGGCAAGAACTTCTTCGTCACCCCGAGCGACAGCCTGGCGGTGCTTGCCGCCAACGCGCATCAGGCCCCTGGCTACAAGGACGGCATCGTCGGCGTCGCCCGCTCCATGCCCACCAGCCAGGCCGCCGACCGGGTCGCCGAGCAGCTCGGCATCGAGTGCTACGAGACCCCCACCGGCTGGAAGTTCTTCGGCAACCTGCTCGACGCTGGGCGCATCACGCTCTGCGGCGAGGAATCCTTTGGCACCGGCTCCGACCACGTCCGCGAGAAGGACGGGCTCTGGGCGGTGCTCTTCTGGCTCAACCTGCTGGCCGCGCGTAAGCAGTCGGTCAAGGACATCGTCCACGAGCACTGGCGCCGTTTCGGGCGCAACTTCTACACCCGCCACGACTACGAGGGCGTTGATGCCAAGGCCGCGGCGGACCTCGTCGACCACCTGCGCATCCTGCTCCCAGAGCTGCCCGGCAAGCGCCTCGGCGCCTATCAGGTCGAGTACGCCGACGACTTCGCCTACGTCGATCCCGTCGACGGCAGCCGCTCCGACCGCCAGGGTGTCCGCATCGGATTCGAGGGCGGCTCGCGGGTGGTGTTCCGACTCTCCGGGACCGGCACCGAGGGGGCGACGCTGCGCGTCTACATCGAGGCCTATGAGTCCGACCCGGTCAAGCACGACCAGGACCCGCAGACGGCACTCCAGCCCTTGATCCTCATCGCCCGCGAGCTCGCCCAGATCGAGGCCCGGCTCGGCCGCGCCGAGCCAGACGTGATCACCTGACCGACCGGGTCGATCGGCCGGCAACCGGAGAACGTACGGGGGCTTGCGGTGGGTTGCCGCAAGCCACTGTTTTTCATTGGGAAGGATGACCGCCTGCAGACCGCAACGGCGGTGACGGGAGATCGCGTCGGCGACTGGCGCCCAGTCGCTCGCCCCGAGGCTACTCCTTCTCAAACCCCTGGCTGGTGAACTTCAACGTCCGGCTGTTCTCCGTCACCGTCCGCACGACCTGATCCGGCACGCCGCCCGGGACCTCGGCCTCGATCTCGATCGTGACGGTTACCTTTGCTCCGACCAGGCCGGCGAGGTGGGCGATGACCTCCTCGGCGATGCGGCCCGCATCGCGCCCGACGCGCGTTGGGTCGAGGATCACCGTGCCGTGGAAGCGCTTCGGCTTCGCGGTGGGGGTGGTGGTATCGACGTGCTGGCCTCCGCCGGTCACAACCGGCCCAGGGCCAGGTCCCGAACCGCCGCCGGTCGTGGTTGTAGTCGTCGTTACCCCGGGGGGCGGTGCGGCCCGCTCGGCGTCCACCTGGCGAGCCGCCACGTCGGGCTTTACCACCAGCCCGGGCGCATGGGCGTCGGGCAGGGTCACCACCTGACCGGTGCGCAGGCCCTGGTAGCGCCCGGCGGCCTCGTCGTAGCCCTCGGCGAAGGCGAAGCTGTCCTGGGCCCAGAGCAGCAGGCCCACGCCGTCGCCGATCGCGTTCAGCAGCACGCCGGGGTCGCGCAGGCGCGGCAGGTAGATGTAGCGGGCAAAGTCCTCCACCAGCTGTCGGACCCCGACATGGTCCCCGCGCCAGAGCGGCACCCCGTCCAGCTCCATGCGCAGGCGCGTGGGGGCGAAGGTGGTGAGGTACAGCTCGTCGGAGCGGAGCTTCTTGCTCGCCCGCACCGCGAGGGCATCGGCGCCGGTCAGGCGGCTCGCCTCCCAGGTCACCGGGTCCTGGGGCTTCGCCTGGACCGGAACCAGGAGCCACTGGTAGGTCTCCGGCAGGCGGGCGGTCACCGCACCGTCGGCGGCGGTGCGCTGGGTCTCCGCCTGGGTCACCTGGAAGGGGGTGAGGTTGAGATTCTTCTGCTCGGCGAGGATCGACTCCCAGGCGAGGACCTTGCGCGCCGCCTCGTCGAGGTCCTGCAGCCGCGTCTTGTCCGCAGCGAGGAACACCAGGGTGTTGCGGTAGAGGCGGGGCGCGTTGCCGCGGTACTCAAGGATCGCCTGGGCGGCCACCAGGGCGGCGCTGCTGGCCTCCTTGCTGTGGGGGTGCTCGATCCCGAGCACCACCAGGCGGGCGTCCAGGTCGTCCGGCACGTCCGCGCCGGTCGCCGGCATCGGGTGGATGCGGGGGAAGTTCCCGGCGTGCACGAGGTCCTTGCGCAGGCGCCGCTCCAGCTCCTGGGCCACCTTGTCCGGCTCGCGCCTGAGCTGCTCGGCGCGGTCCTCGGCGAGCTTGGTCACCGTCGGCTGGGTCGAGTACCAGTAGTGCGGTCCGTCCTGGTAGAGGTAGGTGGCCGCCCCCGCCATGCGCCGCAGGGCGTCGCCGAAGACGGCGGGGGCCTCCCCGGGCATCACGCAGCCGAGCTTCACCCGGCGGTCCTCGATGCCCTTGTGGGCGGCCGCCTGGGTGGGCGCCGAGCCCATGTAGATGGTGCGCGCCACCCGCCGGCAGGCGGAGAGCTTGCCGAGGTTGGGCAGCTCGCTGTCGAGCTTGAGCGGCAGGGAGTTGGGGCCGTCCACGTCCTTCTCGATCACCGGCACCCAGTTGTCCGAGAGGTAGCGGGTCAGCTCCGACTGCACCCGCGGGTCGTCGATGGCGACGTGGGCCGGGAGGATCAGCGGGTTGCGGTCGCCCTTCTCCCACAGGCTGTGGATCACCGCCGCCATCAGGCGCAGCACAGAGCCGGTCGAAGACCTCCGGATGGATCGGGTAAGCGGCCTTGATGCGCTGCTCATACCCAGCCTCCCGGCACTCGGGCGGAAACTCCGCCTGCTGGGTGCGGTAGAACTCGGCGAAGGCCCGCGCCACCACGTCCCGGTCCTTGAACTGGGCCGGGTCCGAGAGTGGCTGGAAGAGCCGCCGGCGGACGATCTCGAAGCCCTCCTCCGCGCTCTCCGCGCTCGCCGGGCGCCAGGAGGACTCCACCCGCCCCACCACGTTGCGCAGGCGATCGAGGGCCTCGCGGCCGCGGGTGCCGCCCACCTCCACATCGTCGGAGCTGGAGGTCCCGGAGGTGTCGGAGGCCGGCAGGCTGATCACCAGCAGGCAGTTCTTGGCGAGCTTGGCGGACTCGGTGAGCACCTGGGCGAAGCTGAACTGGGTCTCGAAGCCGCCGGCCGGCAGGTCGCTCTGGTCGTGGAGCTGGCGGGCGTAGGCGACCCACTCGTCCACCAGGATCAGGCAGGGGCCGTATTCGTTGAACAGCTCCCGCAGCTCCCGCAGCACGTCCCCGGGGCTGGTGGCCTTCTCATCATCCGCGGCCACACGGTCGAAGGCGGCGCGACCGCCGAGCTGCCAGGCCAGCTCGCCCCACAGGGTGCGCACCACGGTGCCGTCGGGCTTCACGCTCGGGTTGCCGGGGGAGATCTTGTTGCCCACCAGCACCACGCGCCGGGCGGTGGGCACGCGGCTCGTCCCGGCGGCGCTCAGCACCGCGTCGATGCCGGAGAGGTCGGTCGGCGGCACGCCGGAGAAGAGGTGGTAGATGGCCAGCATCGAGTGGGTCTTGCCGCCCCCGAAGTTGGTCTGCAACTGCACCACGGGGTCCCCACCGCCCTGCGAGAGGCGGCGCAGGGCCCCGATCAGCATGGCCTTCAGGCTGTCGGTGAGGAAGGTGCGACGGAAGAACTCCACCGGGTCGCGGTACTCCGCCGTGCCCTCGCCGAGGTGCACCTGCCACAGGTCCGCGGCAAACTCGGCCTGCTGATAGCGGCCGCTCGCCACGTCCTCATGGGGCATGACCACTTCCCGCCAGGGCTTGAGCGTCCCGACCACGCCGGTCTCGATGGCGATGCCGGCGGACTTGCGCCGCTCAAAGCGGGCCTGCTCGTCGAAGCGCACCCGCAGCAGCTCCATCTTCATCCGCTCCACCTCCTCGCCCTCGGGGGCGGAGACGGCGGACAGCAGGCGCTCAGTGGAGTCCAGGGCGCGGTAGGCGTCGTCGCTGGAGAAGGGCTCCTGGTGGGCCCATCGGTTGCGCACGGCGATGATCTCGTTCACCAGGCTGCGCTCGGTCTTGCCGAGGATGTGGCGAAACACGTCGCTCCACTTGCGGTCCATGATCACCAGCAGCGCGGCCACATCGTGCAGGGATTCGGTCTTGCCCGCGCCCAGGCGCGTATCGGACAGGACCTCCTTGGCTTCGAAGGCCCAGCCCTCACCGTATCGCGCCTTCAGCTCCCGCTCGACGAATGGCCCGAGCCCTGTCTTCAACAGCTCGAGTGACTTGCCGACACGCTCGTGGTTGGTGATTGCCATCGCTTGTCTTATACCGCGTTCCCGCCGTCTCGTTGGGCAGCCTGCGCCTCGCGCGCTGCCACCGCCCGTTTGATCATTCGGGCCACCGCAGGCTCCGTGTTGATTGGCGTGATGCGGATGTTCGGGTGTCCCGCTGCAAACACGCGGAACAACTCATCGGCGAACGCCTGCCCGATCTCGGAGATCCCCGTGAAATCCAGCTCCACCCGCTTGAACCGCTCAAGGCGGTGACTCACGCGCTTGGCCTGGGAGCGCGAGACCAGTTTCTCACCTTCGTACTGCGCCAGATGGAGTGGAACGACTGTTTTGTCGAAGGTGAATTCGTCGGGATCGGTGTAGTCATCGAACACCTCGCGCAGTTGGCGCTGGCTGTCGTTGTCCAGCCACATGCGCACGCGGGTGCCCGGTACATCGAGCGCCTGCTCCGCAATGGAATCTTCACGCTGCGGCGCGTGGCTGTAGCGAAGGTGGTGCGATTCGATCTCGAAGCGGTCCATCGCTCGCGAGGTGAAGAAGATCCCTTCGCCGGTGTGCGCCTGGGGTGCCGTGGTGAGCTTCCCCTTGGCCAGTTCCAGGATCGACTCGCGCGCATCATGCAGGCCGAACGCATGCTGGATTTTCAGGAAGATGCCCTCGCCCGCGTCGGCCACTTCAACCTCCGTCCGAAGCGCGTTACGCAGCACACTCACCGCCACCTCCGGCGCACCCGAGTGGTCGATGGCGTTGTTGATCATCTCGGTCGCGCCGTAATGCCAGATGTTGCGGACGTTCTCGGGAAGATCGGCAACATGCGGCGCTACCACCTCGCGCCACACCACGTCTTCCTCCAGCCCCTCTCGGGGGAAACGCTGGGCGTCAGCAACGAGGGCCTTGAGGCGGTAGACCCGCGCACGAGTGGTGCCCTCGGCCTCGGCCAGCCCACTCTGCACCAGCCTCTGCAGATAGCCGTTGGCGACCTGCCGGGAGACGCCGACGGCCTGAGCCAGGCGCGTACCTACCCGGTGCCCGTCTTGGTCTATCAGCCGCAGTGCCCGTGAACTGATTGGGTCTATGTCGATGCTCATGCGCGCGATTGTAGCTCAGAGGCGCGACTTTTGACAGGAGAACTGTGATTATTTGGAATGGCAAGAGCTGGTCATTGTCCGCTCCCCGCATCGAACATGTCGCCAGTGCGCTGGGATACGGCGCGCGCTGTCTCTTGCGCCAACCGGGTGATTTCCGGCCAGCTCTGCACTAGGGCGTTATAGGAGAGCGCCTCGGCCGCCCGCTTCTTGCGATCACTTAAGACGTAGAGGCGGTAGCACAGCTCGCGTGCGGCTTCGGAGTTGGCGCCGAGCCGGGCAACGAGGTCGGCCGCAGCACTCTCGCCGCCGGCTTCGAGCGCTCTGATCAGGTGGTGGACCATCTCCCAGACGGTCAGGCGCGAGTCGCTGGCGGGATCCCAGTCAGCGGGCAGTTCCGAGGGCTTCAGCAAGCGGACCTTGCCGGCCCGCTGGTGTTCTTGGACTTGGAGAGCTGCTCTGCGACGCCGTAGTCGCCTTGGGCGAAGCCGGTGTGCTCGAACCAGGTGAGCGCCCAGCGAGTGTCGGCGTCGAAGTCCCCCTCCTGCTCGGCGAGGGCCTCGTCCAGCACCTCGTTGATCAGCGCGAGCGCCGCGCGCACCGGAAGCGGCCTGCCCTCAGCGTCGAGCACCTTGGCGTAGCGCGTGTAGACCGCCATGCCGGGGCCGATAGCGGCCTGGGCCAGGTCCACCGGGGCGATACCGGGGCGAGAAACGAGTGGAGAGGAGTGAGGAGTGAGAGCCTGACTGGGCAGGCCCTGGAGCAGACGCAAGGCGGCGGGCAGTTCGGCCTTTAGGGCGGCGACGAATTCGCGGCGGGTAGCCGTGGGCGCGTCGGCGGGGCGCCTGCGGCAGACGAGGACTATGCTGGATGCGAGCGCGTTGGTGCCGGAGCCGATCATGCGGTTTCCAAGCTCCGTGCGCATCGGCCAAGTCCCGTTGATCGCGAAGCCCGAGCGCATCACCGCGTCGAGGAAGGTCTCCCAGCCGGTGCTGGATGTTCCCGCGTCCCCCTTGGTCTCCGCCTGCTTGAAGGCGTAGTAGATCGTGACGGGGAAGGCCGGATGCGCCTGCTCGACGAGGCGGTGCATCGCCTGCGTCATGCCGTCGAGGAAGAAGGTCTCCGCCTTCTCCTTGCTGCCATGGCGGTACGGCGTAGCCACCAGCTCCTCCGCCTTGGGCACAACAAGAGTCGCGAACAGGTCGGGGAAGACCGGCCGCAACGAGCGGCGCAGCCAGACGTAAAAGAAATCGGAGAGATCGGCGTAGCCGATGTTGTCGTAGTACGGTGGGTCGGTGGAAACGACCTTGCTTTCGCTGATCGCTTGCGTGGATGCGCTTTTCGCGAAAGCTGCGCCGGACGCTTCACCAATCAGATATCGAACAGCTGGCTCGATCCATTCCAGCGCACTGTTGTAGCCGCCTCCGGAGTCACTGAACGGGTTGGCTTCGCCATAGTCCCACGCCATTGGGATTGCCTGCCGTACGAAGAGGTTGCGAAGACTTGCCGTCCGCGCCGATCCCCCGGTCGACGCCCGCGTCCCTACAGGACCAGAGTCCCAGGTGCAAAGGGCGTTGTTGCGGTCCGCAAAGCGGCTTATCGCCAGCCCAAGAAAGGTGGGCACCGCCTCCGCATAGGCCGCCGCGCCGGTGCCACCGTCGCGCAGCGGGGTGGGATCGTCAGGCAGACCGGCTTCGAGGGCGTCGCGGCGGATGCGCTCGCGCGCCTCGCCCACCAGGTCGGAGAAGGTCGTCAGCGCCACGAGCTGGCGGGGGGTGAAGAGGTCGCCCCAAGTCGCAAGGCCGTATGGCACGCAGGTACCGCCCGTCAGTCGTGCGGGAACGTCACCCTCCGGCCTCCACTCCGGCTTGGCCTGGCGCGCCGCCGCCTCGTGCTCCGGCGTCGGGGCGAGGTAGACGCGGCCGCGATCCCCCTCGGCCACGATCGCCATCAGCCGGGCACCCATCCGCCCGGCCCTGCCCTCGGCCTTGATGTAGTCGCCCGCGATCGGTGTGCCCGACATCAGGCACTCGAAGTTGGCCCCCCGCGAGAGCTTGGTGCCGTTCTTCGCCGCCTCCGCGTCCTTCGGCGTCCCGACCTTCACCGTGAAACGGTATGGGGAGAATTGAGAAGAGAGAAGCGAGGAGTGAGATTCATAGGGGCGTTCTCTCTCTTCTCTCTGCTCACTCCTCACTACTTCCACATACGCCTCTTTGCCCGCCTTGGTGGAGAGCATGAAGGTCGAGGCGAGCGGCACCTCCACGTTCGCGAAGGCCGGGTTCGGGCTCTTCACCGTGCGTGCCCAGAGCCAGGCGATCACGGTGAGCTCGTGCGAGGAGAGAGTGGAGAGGAGTGAGGAGAGAGAGGGATGACGACAGGCGCGAGCGGCTTCCTCCCCGCTCTCACTCCTCACTCCTGTCTGCTCACTTCTCCGCCACTCATACACGTCCGCCTCCCCGAAATACCTCCCGCTCCTCGGGTCGAGCCACGCTCGCGCTTTCGGGTAGAGGTGCCCGATGCGCTTCTCGGCCTCGTGGCGCATCCACTGGCCGTAGTAGCGCACGTCCTCGGCCAGCCCCTGGGTGCCTCGGTAGGAGCGAGGGAAGAGAGGTGAGGAGTGAGAGGCGTTTGAGTGTCCCGCACCCTCACTTCTCACTCCTCTCTCCTCACTCCTCTCCCCCGGGTTCACCGGCGGCCTGCCCGCAAACCTCGGCGGGATCTCGATCATCGCCTTATTGATCAGCACCGCCACCGGGTTGAGGTCCGAGGCATAGGCTTCGAGCCCGAGCCGCTGCGCCTCCAGCGGCAGCGCGCCGCCGCCCGCGAAAGGGTCATGGAAGGCCGGCAGTCTGTAGCGGTCGAACAGCTCCCGCGCCCGGGGGTGGTCCGCGTTCTCCGCGCAGGTGTAGCGCCAGCTCTGCCAGATCTCGTCCCGCGCCCGCTGGAGCACCTCCTCGTTGGTGGTGTTCTCCCACTTCACCAGGTCCTCGATGATCTTGAACAGCCGCTTGCGCTCCTTCTCCTGGGCCTTCTCGGTGGGGAAGAGATCCGGGTGCGCCGAGGGGTCGTCGACCATCTGCGCGAAGATCACCGCCCGCGCTGCCGCCAGGGGACGGCGCGCCCACCACAGGTGCAGCGTCGAGGGGTGCCCATGCCGGATGGACTTCTCCCGCGCCGAAGCGGCGTTGATCGCCTCAAGCGGCAGGGCGACCTCGATCAGCTTCTTTTTCGGATGCATGGAACCTCGGGCCTTGGACGGGGATGCGCGGGCCTGCCCGACCGGGTGAAGGTCGTCACCGCTCTGGTCGGACAGAATCGGGCGCAAGGGTCGCCCGCAATCGTCCGTCAACCAGGGCAAGGACTTGCGGGCTCACGCGCCCGAGAGGCTCCAGGTCCCTGGCGTCAATGGTGGCGATCTTGGCGGTGCGGATCACCGATGGCGCAGGGAGCCCGGCCAAGCCGAGGTCGTCGATGTCCAGGTCGCCCTCCCAGCCACGGTTGGCCGAGCTGGTGATCATCAGCACCCAGGCGAGATCGTGCCGGCGCTGCAAGTCCCCGCTGGAGACGACCAGGGCGGGACGCCGCTGGCGGGTTGCCCGATCCGTATAGGGGAAGGGGACCTTGACCACCTCCCCGCGCTCGAAGGGTTGGGAGGGATCAGAGGTTGGCATAGGCTTGCCGGTCCGCTTCGGAGTCCCACTCCTCGAAGGTCTTGAATGGGTCGTCGCGCTCGGCCTGCCGCGCCTTGGTCAGGACCACTTGTCCATCGTCGATGCGGTAAGCGATCTCGTCGCCCGGATGAAGGCCGAGGGCCGCCCGCACGGGCTGAGGAATGGTGGTTTGGGACTTGCTGGTCAGTTTGCTGGTCACCATGCGGACGCCTCGGTGAGCTCACGCAGATGGTCGGGCAAGGTAAGGAAGCTCCTTTCTTTGGTCAAGGAGCGGACCTCAACGGCCCAATCTGAGAGAGGGTTCCGGTCGTGCGCCCGCCGCCGAAGGATCACCGTGGGGGCTCGGCCCGCGTCAACAGGTCCGCAAGCGGGAAGTCGACGCTCGCCCCATTGAAATCGAGGGTCAGGCCACTGCGTTCGAAGGGGCGGCGGAGATAGTGGACGCGATGCGCGCTGCCGTCGACGAGCTCAACGATGGCAAGGATGAAGTCGTCCGGTTTGTTGAGCGAGTAGAGAATCTCGTTCTTGGTCACGGTGACGGTCGGCGCGCCGGACACGCGCCCCTTGACCTCGATGAAGCGCAGCCGCCCAGTGCCGGGGATGCGGCTCTCGATGTCGTAGCCGAGCTTCTCGAGCTCGCGGTCGGTGGGCTCGTAGCCGAGGCTGCGCTCCACCTCCATGACGATGGCCCGCGCCCGGGCAGCGGACGCCTGGGTGTCGGCGGGGGTGGTGGCGACGGGCCGCGGCTGGCCGCTCATCGCGGCGATCAGCCCCATCGGCACCACCAGAAGCCCGCCCAGCACCACCGGCGGCAGAGGCGAGAGCTGGGCCTCGAGCTTCAAGTCCTCCAGGCGCTTCTGCAGGCGCTCCTGCAGCAGGTCGGCGCGCTTGCGGGCCTCCCCGGACTGATCTTCCCCCTCTAAACCGACCACTGAGGTGCCGGCAACCCAGTAGCGGTGCGGCCTGAAGGGGATTGCTGGATCTGGCGGTGTAGCCATG
>JALOTB010000108.1 GCA_025458165.1 Chromatiaceae bacterium
GGCTACGGCGAGGGCGAGCGGCAGCTCACCGCCAACGAGCAGCAGGGTGCGCGGGAGGCGGGACTCGGGATTCTGGCGGATGCCTTCGGGTCCCCCCGAACGGCGGGGATCGTGCCCGAGCGAAACACGAACGTCGAGGCGGCGACATCCAGCATCGGCGGGACACGCGCGGCGGTGGAAGGCGCCGGGATGACAGATCCACGGGGCGCGACGAGTGGTCTTCAGGGCGAGATCGCCGCGCATCGCGGGCTAACCGCCGAGCGCGACGACCCCACCGAGGTCGACCGCGCCCACCAGCGTCAGCGTGCCGACATCGCCGCCTTCGGCGGTGAGGCAGGCGGCGGTCTGCGGGCGGACAAGCGCGAACATTACGCCGCGCTGCTGCGCGAGGCGGCGCTCTTGCCGCGGGGCTACCCGCAGATCGCGGCGGAGGAGGTCGGGGGGTTCCTCACCAAGTTCGTCCAGTCGGGCGGGTTGGCCAGGGCCGGTCTTGGAGGCATCGTGGAGCGGTTTGGCGAGGCGTATAAGGCGACTGGTGACTTGGGTGCGGCATTCGATGCCGCCGGCAGTGGTTGGCGGGACGCACGTGACGCGCTGATCGACACACGCCTGGACCAGGTCAAGGGCTACGGACTCACCGACACCCAGATGGCCTACTTCCGGGCCGCGAATGAATCGTTCTTCCCGGCGGGGATTCACGATGCGCTGGGCACCGAGTCGTCCCGCGCACGCGAGCAGGCGCGCGCGGAATTGATCGCTGAGCAGGGACCCACGGGCGAGCACATCGCCGAACTGCTCACGCGCTCGGCGATCTCCCAGGACGACACCTACTTGCGCACCATCGGCGCCTACAACCGATCGGCGCTCGATCTGATCGCCGGCGCCGAATCGCGCGGCAACTACAACGCCTGGTATGGCAATGCACGCCAGGATGAGGTGGTGCTGGCGGACCTTTCACTCGATCAGGTGCGCGCCCTGCAAGGCGACCTGGTCCGCGCCAACGGCGGTTCGGCGATCGGGCGCTATCAAATCATCGCGAGCACGCTGGACAGCCTGACCGGGCGGCTGGGCTTGAGCGGCGAGGAGCACTTTACGCCGGCGCTGCAGGACCGTCTGGCGCTGCAGCTCGCCGCGGATGCCGGGATGCCCGCCTGGCTCGACGGGCGGCTCAGCGACGAGCGCTTTGCCGAGAACCTCGCGCGGGTGTGGGCGGGCCTGCCCAGCGACGGGGCGGGGGCGAGCTACTACGCGGGGATCCAGGGCAACCGCGCGACAGTCGCCTGGGACGACGTGCTCAGTGCGCTCCGCGACATCCGCCGCGGACGCGATACCTGAGGGCGGCGTCGCTCAGATCCGCACCGCCGTTCCAGTGTAGACCGGGCGGGCCACTTGCCATTGCGACCCCGCGGTCTCGTAGGTGCCGGTGGTGAGGCGCGCATCGATCACGGCGTTGGCCCCCAGCGCTCGGGCCTCCTTCAGCATGGCGTAGAGCGCCTCCTGCTCGGCGAGCTCGAAGTCCCGCCGCGAGCTGGCCTCGATGTCGGAGAGTCCCCGCACCAGGCCGAGGCTCTGCTTGACCTGCTCGGATGGGAGCCGGGTGAAGACCCGCACCTGCGCTTGTAGTTGGCCGAGCGCCCGCGCCATCTCAAGCGGACGAGGATCGGGACGGACGAAGCGGCGGATGACCCCTTCGAGCGCGACGAGCGCGATCAGACAGCCCGGTTGGTTGACGCCGAAGCCCGATCCGGTGAGCAGCCAGGCCGCGCCGTCCGCGAACATGGCAGCGAGGATCAACACTTGGATGATGCGGAAGAAGACCTCGTCCGAGGAGATGCCCCATCTCTGGTATGCCCACTTCACCAGTCGGGGGATCAGCCATAATCCCCCTTCAACGACGGCAACCAACGTAGCAGCGATGAGCGCATTGTTTATCGCCGCATCATGTTTTCCCCCGAGATAGAGGAGGAAGGCATCCTTGGTAATCCATGCAGCGAGGACGGCCTCAATGGCCCGCAAGACGACCCTTGATACAGGGATTTCTTGCACGGTCATGGCTTTCTACTCCTTTCACGGTCTCGCTCCATGGGGGGGTTGGGCACCTCTCCTTCAGCCTCTAAGACCGTATCACAGCAAACGGATTTCGCAAGCGGGTGCCGATCGCTACTCAGCGCGACCGCAGGGCAGGTGATGAGGTCCCTCAACGATGGGCGTCGGAGTTCGATCCGTGACGCTGTCGGGTACCGCCAGCTAGTGCACTGCCTCGTCCTGACCCGCGAGCCCCGTCACTTCCGCGAGCGCCGAGACCAGGTTCTGCAGGCCATGCCGCATGAGTTCGAACGTCTGCGCGTCCCTCGACCGCGCCTGTAGCAGACCGACTCAGCACACCTGGATTTGCGGGTGCTCCCGCGCCATGTGTTCCCAGAACCCGCCGCTCCAGTCGAGGAGGACGACGAGCTGCCAGTCCGCGGGGAGCGCACCGACCACCGCCTCGACCATCCGCCGACCGGCGCCGGGAACGGCCGAGGTGATGGCGTAGAACGGCACCACCCGGTGGGCGGTGTCGATCAAGAGCTCGACCCCAACCAGGCCGTCGGCGCCGATCTTGACCACCGGGTTCAGCTTGCCGTCCTGCGAGAGGCGGTTGGAGGCGCTGAGGCGTTCGGGGAAGAGCTTGACGTGAGCTCCGGCACCGCGGCGAGGGCGCCCGCGAGCTCGGCGACGACCGGCGCGACCCGGCGCACCGAGCGTGCCTTGCGGACGCGCCCGCCGTCGCCTAGGGTGCGGCTCGTTGTCATGCGGCCTCCGAAGTCATCGGTGCGTGCGGCCGGTCCTTCGGCCCCAACGCCAGTCTCGCGCCCCGGTGGCTCAGACGGTGAGCCCGCCTCTCGCCTTGGACGCTCGCCACCATGCCCGACATCCCCTTTTCCCTGATGATCCACGGCGGCGCCGGCACCTTCGAGCGGCTCGACGATGCGCGCGCCGCCGAGCGCTATCGCTCGAGCCTGCGGTCTGTCCTCGCGCACGGGCGGGGATTGCTCGCCGAGGGGGCAAGTGCGGTCGAAGCGGTGGCCGCCTGTGTCGCCCGCCTGGAGGACGTGGCTCGGTGCTCAACGAGTTCGGCGGTGTCGAGATGGACGCCGCGATCATGGACGGCCGCGACCTTGCTGCCGGTGCCGTGGCGGCGGTCTCGAACATCGCCAATCCCGTCGCGCTCGCCCGCCTGGTGATGGAGCGCAGCCCGCACGTGCTGCTCGTCGCCGAAGGCGCGCGACGCTTCGCCGAGCAGTGCGGCGTGGCGTTCCAACCGGACGCCTATTTCCGCACCCCCGAGCGCGTGGCCGAGCTGGCGCGGGCACAGGAGAAGCCGCCCGCGACACCGGACCCGGGCGGGTCACACCCGCTCGAGCCGAGCTGCGGCACCGTCGGCGCGGTCGCGCGCGACCGGCAGGGCAATCTCGCGGCGGCGACCTCCACCGGTGGATTAGTCAACAAGCGCGTCGGGCGCGTCGGTGACTCACCGATCATCGGCGCGGGAGTGTACGCCGACAACGCGACCTGCGCGGTCTCCGCCACTGGCTGCGGCGAGGACCTGCTGCGGGTCGTCATCGCCAAGACCATCGCCGACGCCATCGCCTTCCGGGGCGATGACGCCCGCGCTGCGGTCGCCGAGGGCATTGCCCAGCTTCAGCGCCGCATCGGTGGCTCCGGCGGCGTGATCGTGATCGATCGCGAGGGCCACTGCGCCAGCGGCTTCACTACCCGGCGGATGCTCTATGCCGCGATCGAACGCGGTGGGGAGAGCCTCTGCGGGTTCTGAAGCCGGCGCCGATGGCGCCCGGCGTTGCGGCACTTGCCGAAAATTCGATCGCGGAGCGGGGTAGCGCTTACTCTGCCGAGCCCTCGCCGAGGGACGGCAGTGACGGTCAGAGAATCGCGTAGCGCGCGTTGTCGCCGCTGGGCGTGATCTTCTCGACCGTCTGCTTACGCCCCATAGCGGACTATCGGCCCCGGGGCTCGATGTCGGGTTGGGACGCATAGCGGCCCCTGGCCGAAACGGCGGCGGTCCGGCCGAGGTTCCAGAAAGCGGACGCCGCGCTGCGAACTGCCGCAGGCGCCTCCACGCTGGACCTTGTGCCTTACTGCAACTTGCGGCGATGGCCTTCGATCCAGAATCGACATCAGCGGTATCAGGAGCGGCCGCAGCATTGCAACCGCAACGGGCCTGATACCTATCGTCGCCCTCGTCACCGAGGCGCACCCGCTGCAGTGCCAGCCCCTTCGTCGTTTGGTTCCGGCGGAGGCGCGCAGGCCACTGCGATACCCGCCGCTCTCGACCGGGACGTCAAAGTCCGCCACCGTCCATCGGGACAACAGCGAATTTCGCCTTGCCGCGCGACCATATACCCACTCAAACATCCTTGCTCGCATACGAGCGCGATGGTAGCGTCGCGCGTTTCCCAACCGTGGTTCGCAATGTGGTGCGGTTGGATTTCTTTCTCTGTCAGGGCTGGAGGGGTCGTGGGATATAAGAAGCTGAGAATTTCTTTGGGCTTATTGGCTTTGCTGGTTCTGGCGGCCTGTGCATCGGCCCCTGAGCGGGGACTGTCGTTGAAGGCACCGTCGTACGCCACGTTGCCAAATGGATCTGAGCCGCTGAATCCGACTCAACCTTCGCCCATCTATGCCGCGGTAACGGCCATTCCTGGCGATAATGTCATACGCTACCTGGAGCGCAAGCGCGGACACGCGTTGAACATGCTTTCCCTCTCCGGCGGCGGCCAAAACGGCGCCTTCGGTGCCGGTTTCCTCATCGGCTGGCGCGAGAGCGGACGGCGGCCGGAGTTCGATGTCGTCGGCGGTGTCAGCACCGGCGCGTTGCTGGCTACGCACGCCTTTCTCGGCACCCCGGCCGACGACCTGAAGTTGGAAGAGATGTACACGCAGGTCACGAAGCATGATATCTACGATGAAAGAGGATTCGTCAGCCTTCTCGGCGGTGCCGACTCGCTAAGAGACACCGCTCCGTTGCGAGCGCTGCTTTCCAAGTACATTACCGCGGAAACTTTGGAGCGCGTGGCCGCGGCGTACGATGAAAATCGTCTGTTATTCGTTGGCACCACCAACATCGATTACGGCCAGACCTGGGTCTGGAATATGTCGCTGATCGCGAAGGCGGGGGACCTGGAGCTTTATCGCAAGGTATTGCTGGCCTCCGCCTCTTTCCCGATCGTCTTTCCTCCGGTGGAAATCGATGGCCACTTGTTTGTCGACGGGGCCGCCCGTTCGAATGTGGTGGTCCCAGGGATGGGCGGTACGCGCAAGCCCAATCCGCCGGTCTACGGCCCGGGGAATCTGTACCTGATTGACAATGGCAGGGTCACGCAGCCGCCCCAGGCCCTACGCCGGGCCCTTGGCGACGTAGCGGCGACAACGGTCAGCGTGATGATGGAACAGTCCATGCAAACCGCTTTGATCAGATCTTACTTCGGGACAAAGGTACTGGGCTACGCCTTCAAGATGGTTGGGATCCCGGAGGACGTGGACATCGGCAATGACGTGCTCGCCTTCGACCCCGCCCAGATGCGCGCGGCTTTCGACGCGGGGCGAGCCCTCGCGACACGACCCGACCCGTGGCATAGCGCCCCACCCAACTCCGGCGATATCCCCTCCTGGGCTCTGAAAGCGATGATGGCGCGCTAGCTATCAGACGAGTGGAGTTTGACTGTTCGGCGGCCGGCACCCTTGTGCTCGCGACCAGTCGGGGATTCGCCTGTCCGGCGTGGACGCAGACACCGCCGAAGATGACGATGACCACCGCGATCCCGGAGGGCACGGTAGCTCCGATCGAAGCCTCAGGTCGATTGTCCGCTTCTTGTGGCTTTGGCCTCCCGACCTTGGCGCCGGTCAGTGACCGCAAACGCGCTCTACCGGGCCAAGGCCGCAGGCCGCAATCGGGTGGTGCATTTCGCCGCGCTCGCTGCGGGCGATGACACTCCGCGGACGCCCGTCTCCCACATCGCCCGGTCGTGAGTTCTCACCGGCCCCGCCCGGGCGACAACCGCTCGGCGGCCTGTCCGCGACCGCCCGGGCCAAGTGCCAGAAGGCCCGACACCCGCGTCGCGGACGTAAGTCCTCGATTTCGGATCACTACCGTTCCCGGCCAAAACCGGACCCCACCCTCTACGGCGTCCGGGCGGCTTCAGGCTGGATTGCCGACGTGGCGGGCCCCGAGCCTCACGGGGCGGCGCGAGCCATGAATAGGAGCAACGCCAAAAGCATAGGCCGGCGTCGGAGGTGCATGGCTCGGCCCTGTGAGTGGCATCCTGGTTAGAGCGGTTGAGTGCGGAAGCCCGGTGGCTCGGTTTGACACACCGGGCTTCGTTTGCGGCTCCCTGGCGGCTAGGAGCTAGCTTCCCGGTACGAACACATCCACCCAGATCAGGCGGTGGTCGGAGCTGGGGAAGGGGAACTTGCCGACCAGCGGGAAGTAGGGATCGGTATTGAGGGGCCAGAAGACGGCCCCGTCGCTGATGTGCAGGTTCTTGCGCGGCAGGACATAGTCGGTGCGCAGGTTGCCGGGCGCGTTGTCCGCGAAGTCGGCCGTGTCGAAGGCCGGGTCGCTAAGATGGGTGTCGTTGGCCCCGCCCTGCAAGGCAGCCTGCTGCACCGCGCCCTCGCTGTCCGGCGTGACCCTGGTGTTCACCAGCGGGTGCTCGAGCAGTTGCTGGATGGAGCCGGGGATGCTGTCGCCGTCGATCACGAAGAGCGCATCCGCTTGAAGGCCGCCGCTGACCCCGTCGTCATCGTAGATATAGCCGCTGCGCGAGGGCAGCACATAGTCGGCCCAGAAGCGGATCTCGTCAAAGTTGCGCGTGCCATTGCGATCCTCCGGGCCATCGAATACGGGCGGGGTGGGGTGGCTAACCAGGAAGTGCGCGGTCTTGCGGCCGATCTCGATGGGGACGCCCCAGTGGCTCTTCGAGAAGAGGCGGAAGATATCCAGGTCACCCTCGTCGTACCAGGATTCGCCCGTGCTGGGATCGATAGGTAGCATCGCCCCGGGCATGTCCTTCCACAGGAAGTACTGGAAGGTGCGCGCGTTGTCATAGTCGATAGGGAACTGGGAATAGACGATCATGCCGAATTGACCGGGGAAGAAGCCGAAGCCGAAGGCGTCGTCCGGGCCGCCAACGACGCCGTTGTTGTTGAAGTCGCGCCCCGAGGGGATGCCGGTGTTGGAGGGCGCCTGGAAGAAGTAGGGGTACTCGATGGGATCGGCCCCGTTCTGGGAAACGGAGAGATAGTTATCCTGGAACGACTCCGCGGCCACGCCACCCGCGTCGTAATCGAATTCGTTGATCAGCAACACCTCGGGGCGCGTGCGCTGGATGATTTCGGCCACGGTCTGCGCCTGGGCGTTGGCCGGCGTGGAGAGATCGCTGATGAGCTGTCCCTCGGAATTGCGGTTAAGCGAGGCGTTCAAGGTCGCGAAACGGATGGTTGCCGGCGGGCCTTCGGCGGTGCCCTGGGCCAGAGCGGCGGGTATGGCTAGGGCCAGCAAGAGCAAGACGAGAACGGCAGGACGGCTGCTTTTCCTATTCATAACGGTTGTTTGGGCTCTCCACTTAACCGGACTTCCTCCACGGGCGGTTTGCAGGAGGTCGATCGAGGCTTGGCGGATGCCCGCTTGCTCGCGGCGGCGTGGGCGGTACTTTCCGGGACCGCTGGGCGGCGACGAGTTACTTGTAACGCACCGGCTCATAAGCAACAGCGAGTTCGAGCACGCGATAGAACACCATCCCGCGGCTGCGGGAACGCCGGCGGTTGAAACGGAACACGAACTCGTTCAGGTAGTTGGCCAAGTGCGCACTGTCCACTGCGCCCTGGTGGGTACCCAACAGCCACCGTTTGACCAGCGATGCGACCCGATGCACCCCAGGGAGGAGTTCTCCCGGATCCTCTCCACAGACCCGGGCAGCGCGCTGGCTGCGCGGGAGGTGGATGTAGCCGAGTTTTTCAAGTCCGCTGTAGCCCTTCCAACCGTCGGTGATCACCTTCGCTCCCGGCTCCACGAAATCTGTCACGAAGGTGTGCAGCGATGCCGCCGATGCATCCGCGAGCGGTCGCATCCGGCAGCGACCGAACCCTCTCGGTTCCAGAATTTCCACGGCGATGCCGGTCAGGACCTTCTTCCCCTGGGCGCGCCCGCCAGGCAGCCCCGCCTCCTGCCCACCGATGTAGGTCTCATCCACCTCCACCAGGCCGGTAAGTCGATCCCGACCCGGTCGTACCAGCACTGACCGCAACCGATGCAGCATGGCCCACGCGGTCTGATAGGAGCTGATAGCCAGCGTCCGCTTCAAGCTCAGTGCCGACATGCCGTCTTTGCCAATGGCGAATAGCCAACAGGCGTTGAACCAAACCGTCAAGGGTGTACGCGTCCGATCGAAGATCGTGCCTGCGGTCACCGACGTACGACCACCACACCCGCAACACCGAAACCGACCGTCGCTCAGCCGCCAGCCTCCCTCATGTCCGCAGATCGGGCAGACAAAACCGCAAGGCCAGCGGAGCCACTCCAGGTAGTCCAAGCAGTCCCCATCGGTCCGGAACCAGGCCTGAAACTCGCCCACGGACCGAGGATAATGAGTGCCGGCACGAGGATGTTCCACCTCCAAAGTTTAGTCCGGTTAAGTGGAGAGCCCAATTGCTGCTTTCCGGGTCGAAGTAGATCGTCAAGCCGTCTTGCGAATCACCTTCCTGCACCGAGGGGCGATCCCGAAAATCCTCGATGGTGTATCCCGTGATTGGGTCAGTGCGCTCGATCCGATGAAAATGGGGATGGGGGTCTCGGTGGTCGTGGTATCGTGCTGTTCAGACAAGGGCGGCGAATGCGCCCGCCCTGCTTCGCCCCGGGTACCTCAGCCCCGTAGTCGAGGATACCCCCCATCTCTGCGTAAGGCCCATGCTCCAGCCTTGTGCAGGCTGATCGCGGCACCACGTCCTGTTTACCCGTTCCTTCGGGCTAACCAGTGCCGCCTGGTCGAATTCTTCCTCACGGCGACCATTGACCGGCGTCTGTGCCGACCGGTCGGACGATTGAAGCGATGCTCCTAACACTGCGCCAAATCATGCAGCAGGTCGACCGCGCAGCGACCTTGGACGATGCCTTGGCGATGGCCGTCCAGCAGGCGCAAAAGGCGCTGTCCCTCGACGCCTGCGCCATCTATCTCAAGGATCCGGAAGGGGATACGTACGTCCTTGTCGCCTCAGACGGAGAGACGCCGCCAATGCTCGAGCCCTTGGGCGGAGAGCCTGGGCGGAGACTAGTGACCGTCGTCGGCCAGCGGCGGGAGCTGATCGTCGAGCTGGAGACCAAAGTTCAGCCTGCTGATGGTGCCCCCAAAGATCTCACCGAGCTTGCCGCCGGCAGCTTTCTCGGAACTCCGCTGATCCACTACCGCACCCTCCTGGGCGTGCTAGTGGCCCGGAAGCCGGCACACCAGCCCTACGCCGCAGACGAGGTGACGTTTTTTCTCAGCCTCGGGGCGCAACTGGCCAAACTCGTTCATGAGGCGGCGGCGATGGACGGTGTTGGACGCCTCCTCCGTCGTGACGCGCGCGCCGACCCCTATATCCAGGCCGTGTCGGCCGCCTCGGGTCTGGCGATCGGCATTGCCGTGTCGGCCGAGGCACAAACCCGGCTCGAATCGGTCCCCGATCGTGTAGCCGCGGACCCCGTCGCTGAGGAGGCCGCCTTCAACGCCGCGGTCGCCGCCGCCCGTGATGAGCTGCAGGCCGCCGGCGAGCGCTTGGCCGGGACAGTGCCCGAGGCGGTGAGGGCCTTGTTCGAGGTCCAGGTCATGTTGTTGGGCAGTGACGCCCTGGTATCGGATACTGTCGATGGCATCCGTGCAGGGAATTGGGCGCCCGGTGCCTGGCGCACGACCATCGCGCATCACGCGCAAGTGTTCGAGCAGATGGACGACCCCTATCTGCGCGAACGCGCCGCCGACGTCCGCGAGATCGGTCAGCACGTCCTCATGCATCTGGAGTCGCGCGTGCGCGCCGCGAGAGGGACCCCGCAACGCTGCATCCTGGTGGGCGAGACCGTGGGTCTGGCCGAGATCGCAGCCGTGCCCGCGCCATGCCTGGCCGGCATCGTCAGTCTGCATGGCTCCCCCCTGTCTCACATGGCGGTCCTGGCGCGGGCGCTCGGCATCCCCGCCGTCGTCAGCCTCGCGCACGCACCAGAGCTGCTGGACGGCCGCGAGTTGGTGGTCGACGGCGATGAGGGGCGCGTCTACCTGGAGTCCTCCCCGGCACTCCTTAAGGACCTCCAGAAGCGTCTGGACCGCAAGCGCACCCGCTCCGCGGAGCTCCAGGCGCTGCGCGCGCTGCCGGCACAGACTCAAGACGGCGTCCAGCTTCCGCTCTATGCCAACATCGGGCTTCCCGCCGACTGCGCGGCGGCACGGATCAGCGGCGCCGAGGGCATTGGGCTCTACCGCACCGAGTACCGCTTTCTGCTCGACGAGGCCCTCCCGGTCGAGGACGAGCAGCTGCGAGACTATCGCCAGGTACTGGAAGCCTTTGCGCCGATGCCGGTGACGCTGCGCACCCTCGACGTGGGTGGCGACAAGGTCCTGTCCTCCTTCTCGGTGCAGGAAGAGAACCCCTTTCTCGGCTGTCGCGGCATCCGCTTCTCATTGGACCGGCCAGAGCTCTTCCTGATCCAGCTACGGGCCATGCTGCGGGCCAACGCGGGTCTCGGCAATCTGCAGGTGCTGTTTCCGATGATCGGCACCGTCAGCGAGCTCGACGAGGCCCTGCATCTATTGGCGCGGGCCGAGCGCGAGCTTGTGGCAGAGGGTCTGGAGGCGGCGCGGCCGCGTGTTGGTGTGATGATCGAGGTCCCGGCGTCGGTCTTCCTGGTCGGTGCAATGGCCAGACGTGTCGATGCCTTCTCGATCGGCACCAACGATCTGACCCAGTACCTGCTGGCAGTTGACCGCAATAACGTCCAGGTCGTCACCCCTTATGATGCGCTGCACCCTGCCGTGCTCGATGCCATCCGCCAGGTCATCGACACCGCACACCGCTTCGGTAAGTCCGTCAGCGTCTGTGGCGAGATGGCCGGTGATCCGGCAGGCGCGCTCGTGCTGCTCGGCCTCGGGGTCGACGCGCTCAGCATGAGCCCCCCGCTCCTGGGCGAGGTCAAACGGGCGATCCGTTGCCTGACGCACGAACGGGCGCGGCAGCTCGCCGAGGCAGCTCTCGGGATGGAGGACGGGTTCGCGATCCATCGGCTGCTGCACCGCGCGCTTGATAGGATCCGGGCGTGCTCGGGATCCACTTGAGTCTTCGACGCCAGGCGAGCCCTTCCCGCCCTTGCAGCAGCCGGTGAATCATGCAGCGCTATCGAATCCTACATCGCACCTACTACAACTTTCCCGCGGAGGTGCGGCTCGAGCCGCACGCCTTGCGGCTGCGCCCGCGCGAGGGCCACGAGCTGCGAATCGAGTCCTCATCGTTGACGATCAAGCCGCCCGCGACCCTGCGCTGGCATCGCGACGTGGAGGACAACTCGGTGGCAATTGCGACCTTCGATGCGCCAGCCAGCCAGCTGCTGATTGAAAGCGAGGTCATTATCCAGCAGTCCAATCCGGCCCCACTGGATTTCCTGATCGATGATGACGCGGTCGACTACCCGTTCGTCTATCCAGCCGACGACAAGGCCGTCCTGGCACCCTACATGGAGACCGCCAGGGGGGCGGACGCAGGCGCCCTGGTCGAGTGGCTGGTGACCGTCTCGAAGCCAGGTGAACAAATCCAGACCTACGTCCTGTTGGAGCGTCTCTGCGTCCAGATCCAGCAACAGCTCACCTATCAGGCGCGCGAGGCGCCGGGCGTTCAAACCGCCGCGCAGACACTCGGCCTCGGGACCGGCTCTTGCCGCGACTTTGCCTGTCTCTTCATGGAGACGCTACGGCACCTGGGCTTCGCGGCGCGGTTCGTCAGCGGCTATCTCCAGGTGCCGCCGTCGACCGCGGATTTCGGGGCGACGCATGCCTGGGCGGAGGTCTATCTGCCGGGTGCGGGCTGGAAAGGGTTCGATCCCACGCTGGGAGGGCTCGCTGGGGCTAAGCACATCGCGGTGGCGGTCGCGCGCCTTCCCGAATCGGTTCCACCGGTCGCCGGCGCCTACCTCGGACCTCCAGGTGCGACCCTGGATGTGGGCGTCTGGGTCTCGCCGGTTTGAGGCGCGTTGCCCGGCCGACCGCATGGCGAGCGCAACGGCAGCCGGTCGCCGCCCGCTCGTGCCCGCGGCGGGCCCGCTAGTGGTGGCACGGGAATCCGCATTCGCCTAAAGCACCGAGCCGCCAGGCCGCATCGGCCGGGAGCTCGGCGCGCGCTTTCTTCGCAGTCGGGAGCGGCAACACCTGCGGCTGAACGTCCGCTTGATCGATACCCGCAACGACCGCGTCCGTTGGGCCGAGCGCTGCGACTGCCAGCTCACAACGTCCGCAACGCGGTCGACGGCTGTGCGTCCATCGCGCGGGAATCCATGAAGCGGACCTAGGCGTTGGTGGAGCCGGCCATGCAACGGGACCCCAGGGTGCCGCAGATCGACTTCGTGCGGGCACAGATCGAGGAAGACTCCGGGGGCCCGGGAGGGCGCTGACCCGCGATCAGCTGCTCGACCTCACCCAAGGTCGCAAGGCCCGTCCCTTTGACCGCAGCATCGACGTGCTGATCGGGCGGCTGCGCAGGCACCTCGGAGACGACGCCCGGGAGCCCGAGCTGATCAAGACCGTTCGCGGGCGCGGCTACATGCTCGCCGCCCGGGTGACGGCGCTGCGCTAGCGGGTCGCGTCGTGCGGCTGATCCCGAGGTCGCTCTTCGGCCGGCTCACCCTAGTACTGCTCACTGGACTTACCCTGACAGTACTCCTCTCCGCGTGGGTGCAGATGCGCGATCGCGGCCGCATCCTCTACGAGGCGATGCACCAGGACGTCATCGAGCGCACGGTCGGGATCGTTCGACTGCTGGACGCCCTC
>JALOTB010000179.1 GCA_025458165.1 Chromatiaceae bacterium
TTACCTCAAGGCGATGCTGGGGGACCCGCGGCATGACGTGCTGTTCGTCGGCTACCAGGCCGCCGGTACCCCCGGGCGGGCAATCCAGACCTACGGCCCCCGGGGCGGGTACGTGGAGCTGGACGGCCGGCGGATCGACATCCGCGCGGGGGTTCACACGTTGGGCGGCTACTCCGCCCACGCGGACCAGAAGGACCTGCTCAACTTCATCGGCCGCATGCGGATCAAGCCGCGGCAGGTGCGGTTGGTGCATGGGGACGAGGGGGCAAAGGCGACCCTCGCGCGCCTGCTGCGCGAGCATTACCCGGGGATGGAGGTGGTGGTGCCCTAAGGGGATTCGGAGAGATACCTTCCCTGGCATTTTCCGAGACGCGAAGCGGAAAGCTCGGTCATGGGTACGAACGTAGCACCTGTTCCACGGGCTCAGGGGCTCAGGTTCTGAGCCACCCCCTGGCGTATGCCGTCCTACGAGTCACAGGGGCCGGAGGACAAGCCATGCCGACTGAGACCGCGAGTCTTGACGACGGGGCGCAATGGTTCGCGACCGATGCGGCCGGCGCCGAGGAGATCGCCAAGCGGCGCTGGCCGGAGGGTTGTCGCGGCGCGCACGGCCGTCACGAGCAAGGCTGGTACCACGCGCCGCGCTGCCGCACCGAGTCCGACGGGTCGCGCGGCTGGTGCGGCTGGATCAGGGTGCGACCGAAACTGATGCGCCTGGGCCGATCGTCATGCCGCTTGCATGGTGTTGGCACAAGTGTCCCCGTACTGCGCCCAGAGCCCGTTGGCGCGGCTGAGGCGCAAGGCGAGCAGGTGTTCCGCCGCCAGTACCGCCTCCGGTCGGTTGCCCTTCAGATGTTGCTGTTGCTCGCGCAGCCACGCCTGCGGGGTTGCTGAGCAGGCCTTGGCGGCCGCGGCCAGATACTCACTGACAGGGTAGAAATCCACCGTAACGCGGCCTTGGGTGCCGAAGCGCTGGGCGACTTGATCGCTGATCCAGTGCGCGCCGTCGCCCAGCGCAGGCACCAGGGTATTGACCCCCAGGCCCGCCCGGCGCGCACACTCCAGCAACCAGCGTCCGGCCACCTCGACCCCGCCCTGCAGGGTCGCGCCGTAGTGCACCGTGGTCTTGCCTACGGCGTGCGCCAGCGTCAGCTTCGCCTCTTTCCACTCCAGGCGCTTGCCCCGGCGGCGATCCGCCTGCGTCTCATCGGCCACCACCATCGGGACCAGGCCACCGTCGATCTCAGCGACCAGCAGCGGCTCGCCCGCCGTCTGCGGCCAATCCGCTGCGCAGCTCTGCTGCGCAGACATCGCCTGCGCGTGACTCTCGACGATCGCGCGGATGGTCTCCGCCGCGAGCTCTACCCCATAGTGCTCGCGCAGCTTGCCCACCACCTGCCCGAAGGCGACATCGGCCCCGAAGTCGGTGACCACCCGCTGCAACGGCTGCGAGCAGCCGCGGTGGCGAACCTGCGCACGCGCGGCGAACAGCCGGCGCATGCGTGTGCCCGCGCGATACAGCGGCTCCGCTACGACGATGGGGCCGAAGGTGGTGTGCCAGCAGAGTGTTTCTTACCCGCCCGGCGCACCTGGGGATCTTCGTCCCCCTGCGCCGCAGCCCGCGCGATCTGCCCTTCGGCCCACCCCTGCAGGGCCTCTTGCCCAAGGTGGCGCACCTCTTCGATGACGCGTCGCTCCGCCTCATCGGCGCGCGCCAGATCACCGTCGCCGTCGGCGACGATCGCCGCCAGCGCCTGCACGCGGTGTTTCAGTCCGGGATGGCGATTGAGCAAGGCCAGCAGCTTGGCGTCTTCCGGCGAGGGCACCGTCATGGGTTATCTTCCTATTCCGCCACGGATGGTTGTAGCGGTATCTTAAGATAACGCATCAGTTTTGGTCACACCCGTTCTGGACCATGTACTTGACGATCCAGTTGGGGGTGAAGAGCTGGGTCGCGGCGGGGATGTCCTCAGGCCTAACCACCTTGCCGATGACCTGGTCCTTCTTCTCCGAGATGTAGAACTGGTAGAGCCAGCCGATGATCTCGATCTCCTGCCAGTCGGCCTCGGGGATGGCGGTGACTGCTCGCGGATCACGGAGTCGGTCTGCAGCAGGTTGTCCGACAGAAGCATCTCGGTCTCGTCGTCCACCGGCTCGAACAGGAAGGGCATGGCCTGGTGCAGCGCCCGGCACTGGGCGAGCAGCAGGTGGCGGTACAGCGCCTCGTCGCGGGTGCCGTCCATCTTCAGCTCGACGACCCGCTTGCGGTCCAGCCCCGGCAGGTCGACGGTGTGGGCGTGCTCCAGGATCTCGGGGAGCCCGTTGCCGGCGGGGTGGCTCAGCACCCGGAAGCTGTGGTCCAGGTAGCCGTGCAACTCCATGAAACGGATGGCGGCGAAGCGGTTGAACCAGGTGTAGGCCGCCGCCTCCATCACCTGCTCGAAGCCCTGCTGCCGGATGCGGTCCGCGAGCGTCCGGCGCTGGACTCCCACCGTCTTGGGGTAGGCCTGTCCCTTGATGAAAACGAGCTGCCCCTCCTCGCGCACGGGAGATGCGCCCGTGGCGGTAAGGCCGAATTTGGCGGCGCGCCGGGTGACGGCAGCGATGAAGTCGCGGCGGGCCTTGGGCGCGTAACGTTTGATATTTCCGGTGTCCATCGCTTGATCAGGCTTCCTTCTTGGGGAAATAGGTCACACCCGGCAGACCCTCGAAGTGGTCATCGGAGGTGACGAGATCCGCTTCCTGCCTGCGGGCGCTGGCGTAGATCACCGCATCGGCGAAGGACAGGCCGTGATCGCGGCTGAGCTCCGCCGCCAATAAGGCGGTCGAGGTATCGAGGTCCACGACCCGGGAACGCGTCGTGCGGGCGACAGCCTTCATGGCCGCTTCCTCGCCGCGGTTGCGCTCCAGCCACTTGTACAGCTCGTACTGCACCACCGTGGGTACGACGAGGGCCTCGGTCTCTTCCAGATAAGGCTGGAACCTGTCTGCCAGGGCGCCGTCGGCGAGCCACTCGATCCAACCGCAGGTGTCGACGAGGGTCATCGATAACGTTCCAGGCGGTCCGTGCGGTCCCGGTAGTCGCTGGTGTCGGCCCCTTTGGCGATGCCCCGCATCTCGGCGAGGTCGGGGATGGGGACCAGGGAAATGATGTCGCCCTTTGTGATGATGGCGAACTTCTGCCCCGCCTTGAGGTGCATCTCCTCGCGGATGGCCTTGGGGATGGAAAGCTGGAACTTGCTGGACAGGGTGACGGAAGTCATGGGCGTTGCCTTTCGAGCCGGCGATCGATCGCCGATTCGTAAAATATACCAGGGTCAGCGGATCTCGACGCGCTCGTTGCTGTTGATGGCCGACTCCAGCGCCTGCCGTAGCTTGCTCAGATAGGCGTCGACGTCCTCCTGGGTTTCGAGCAGCGCCTTCGGGGCCAACGCGGCGGCCTTCACGACGCGGCGCTTGACGTAAGGCTTCGGCGTGCTGTCGCCGACAATCGGCTTCGGCGTCTGCTGGGCCGCAGCCTCGATCTTGCGGAAGGCCTCGTCCGCAAACTCCACGGCAGCACTG
>JALOTB010000180.1 GCA_025458165.1 Chromatiaceae bacterium
ACTGTTCTGGTTCCTACTCGGCCGCTGGCTGTGGCGGTTCGCGACCTGGGGGCTGTTGCTGCGCGACATCGCACGTTGCGATCTGCGCCTGGTGGCGACCCACCCGGACCGCTGCGGTGGGCTGTCGTTCATCGGCAGCTATCCCAATACCTATGTTCTTATTGTGTTTTCCCTCAGCACCGTCGTGGCGGCGGCGGTGCTCAAGCAGGTCGTCTTCGGTGGTGCGAGCCTGATGAGCTTCAAGTTCGCGCTCTTTGCCCAGATCGCCTTCCTGGTCGTTGCCTTCGTCCTGCCCCTGTTGGCCTTCACGCCCGTGCTTAAGTCGCTTGAGAAGCAGGGCCTGAGCCGATACGGCGCCCTGGCCAGCCGGCACAACCTGGTATTCGAGGCACGCTGGATCCATGCCGCCAACCCGGATGAGCCGGGCGACGGTGCACTCGGTTCGCCCGACGTTTCGTCGCTGGCACACCTGGCGGCCGGCTACGCGCTGGTCGAGCAGATGCGATCCGTGCCCGTGACCCAGGCGAGCGTGATCCCGCTGATCCTCGCGGCCTTGCTTCCCTGATGGTCGTGGCCGCCACCCAGGCGCCATTCGGGCAGATCATCGGCGAACTCAAGGGCCTGGTGCCGTGATCGCGAGCGCCGCGTAACCTTCGGTCCGCGGGAGCGGCCAGGACTGCATTCTCACGACGGGCGTGGAAGCGCGACGACCAACCAACTTACCCCCAACCGACCGGAGATGATATTAAGATGACCACGGCTACCGCATTCGCCCTGACCCTGTCCCTGGCCACCGGCATCGCCGGCGCCAGCCCCCTTGACCGGGATTGCACCCCCGAGAAGGCCGCCAAGAGCGCGGCCATGAAGTCCACCGTCGGCGTCGGTACAGGAAGGTAGGTTGTTCCCCAAGGAGGCCGCAGCCGACACCGCCAAGCGCAAGACGGGTGTCGACGGGGACAAGAAGGACAAGGACGTGCTCGGGAAGGACAAAGACCGCAAGTGATACCCCCAAGCCAGGACCTGGAAGCACCCCGGCATTGATCGCGCCGCCATCCTTGCCTGCCTGCCATTGACGGCCGCGTAGAGGCATCCTGGAAGGCGACTAGATCTGGCTGAACCTCGTTCTTCCGTCTGTTCGTGCGCTCGGAACCGGACAGCAACGGCCCTGGTGGGGAACTTCGTCGCGATCCACGTAATGGCGTGAGCGGGGCGGGGTCTTCCTCGTTTGAGGCGGAACCCGTCCATGGTCCCCGCTATGACCCGATACCTGGTCACTCGTTATCGGCGGATGCCTCGCCCCACGGGCTGACAACCGGCACCGTCAGCCCACCGAAGTGGCGCAGGTTGCGCGTGGCGATAGACGCCCGACGGGCGAGTGCGATGCCGGCGATCTCGGTGTCGCGGATGTCCACGACGATCCCTGCCCGTTGTCTGGACGCGGCGAGAGTTGCGGCCTGCGCTGCGGCGGCCGCATCGAAGCTCAGGATGCGGCCGCCGAGGTCTTCCACCAGGAGCCCCTCGAACGATTGTTCGAGCGTACGCCGGCGTCGGCCATCCGGCAGCAGGGCGAGGCCGAGTCGAATCTCGAAGACGGTGATGCTGGTGATCCAGGTCGATGACGCGGCTTGTCCGTCCAGCCATTCCACGACACGCCGATCCGGCTCGTCGCGCATCAGGGCGGACAGGACGTTGGTATCGAGGATAATCACGGCGCAAGCGTGGCCGGCCGCGGCGCCTGTCCGCGAAGCTCGGGCAGGTCCTCGGTCAGGCCCTGCCCGGCGAAGCGTGAGGCGATGCGCGAACCCAACCGGGGTGCGGGCGCCCCGTCGTCGGCAAGCGCCTGCCGGAGGATGTCGCGGACCTCCTCCTCCATGCTGTGCCCATGCCGGCGAGCGCGTTGCTGCAACCGGTCTTTCACGTCATCTTCGAGATTACGAACCAGGACTTGGGCCATTGTGAACCTCCTCTGGGCGGGGCCTGCTATCACGATAGCAAAGGCTAGATGCTCCAGCAAGGCACCGACAAGTGGCTCCACCGTAATCGGGGCCATGCAGGGCGGAGCCTCGTTTTCGGGGCCGCAGAGGAGACTCTGCCTCGGGGTCGGTTGTCTTTGCACACGCACAAGACCAGACCCGCACCCCCCGGCTGTGCTAGCCACGGCCCCAGCCTAGGTTTAGGAGGTGGCGACATGATGCACACCGGGCGCCGCGTCAGATTGTTCTCCAACGGCCGTAACGAAGCGCTGCGCACCCCCCGGGAGTTTGAGTTGCCGGGCAAGGATGCGATCATCCGCAAGGAAGGCGACCGGCTGATCGTCGAGGCCGCAGCCCAGGTGTTGTCTCCAACAATGTTTCGTCACGAGTTTCTAGCATTGACCCACCTCGCCACCGGCTATCTTCATAACATTGCGGCACCGTGCGAGACAGTGCGGGAAGGTCCGTAATCGACCCGTTGCAGACACTGGCGCTTCGCCGGCCGGGGTCCGCAGTCGAGTGGGCAGCGGACATCCGCCGTGGCCATGAATTACGTATACTGTCCCCGGAATTGCGGAATTGCGAATTGCGACCTGTACCTGGATACCCGCGAACCGCTGCGGGTCACGTTGGGGAGGTCGGGCAGGGGCGGGCCCGCATCGGCTTCGGGGTATTCCCGTTGAATCGCAAAACTTGCCCCGGACAGACGGGAACCCGTTGGCTGCCAGTGAGGGATATCCATGTCAAGTGACACCGCCGCATCTCCCGTGGGACAAACCATCCGCCTCGCCCGCTTCGCTCCGGGGCTTGTGAGCCTGCTTGGCTATCGCCGCACCGATCTTCCCCATGATCTGATCGCGGGCCTGTCGGTGGCCGCCGTAGCGCTGCCGGTGGGGGTGGCCTACGCTCAGCTTGCCGGCTTCAACCCGGTCGTCGGCCTGTACGCCAGCATCCTGCCGCTAAGTGGTGACCCGCAGCTCTATGTCTCACTGTCGGTCGCGCTGACATTGCTCGCCGGGCTGTACTGCATTGGCGCCAGCTTCCTGCGGCTCGGAGCGTTGGCGGACTTCCTGTCTAGGCCCATCCTCGTGGGTTACCTCAACGGCATCGCGCTTTACATTGTTGCGGGTCAACTCGGCAAGCTGTTCGGCTTCCCGGTCGTTGCCCATGGCATCCTGCCCAAGGTCTTCGAGGTCGTGACCCGCATCGGCCAGACCCACTGGCCAACGCTGGCGGTTGGGGTCGGCACCTATGCC
>JALOTB010000109.1 GCA_025458165.1 Chromatiaceae bacterium
CGCTGCGCGTCTCATGCACCACGTCAACTCCACCCTTGGGCTCCCATCGGTCCAGTTTTCCGTCGGCTGTCCTGAGCCACTTTCACCCCGGCGCCGACAACGGCGAACCACGCCCTCCCTGGCATTCTCCGCGACAGGTGAGCGACCCGGTCGAATAGCCCGGGTCTCCTGGCTCGCATCAGGCCCGGCTGTTGATGGCCCAGACGGCGGCCTCGACGCGGGTCTTCAGGTGGAGCTTCTTCAAGATGTGCTTGACGTGGACCTTGACGGTGCCGACGGCGAGGTCGAGGTCGCGGGCGATGAGCTTGTTGCTGTAGCCCCTGGCGATGAGGCCGAGGATCTCGTCCTCGCGCGGGGTGAGCTCGGCGTCCTCGATGCGCGGGGGGCGGGGGTCCTGGCGCAGCGCGCGGGCGAGGAGCTCGGTCAACTGCTCGCTGATGACGAGCCTCCCCTGGGTGACGCGGTGCAGGCTGGCGAGGATGTCCTCGGGCTCCATGTCCTTCAACAGATAGCCATCGGCACCGGCGCGCAGCGCCGCGAGCACGTCCTCCTCGTTGTCGGAGACCGTGAGCATGATGATGCGGGCGTCGAGGTCGGCGGCCCGCAGCCGCTGCAGCGTGGCCAAACCGTCGAGTCCCTTCATGTGGAGGTCGAGCAGGATCAGGTCGGGGTCGGTCTGCTGCGCCAGACGTACCCCGCTCTCGCCGTCGGCGGCCTCCCCCACCAGGCGCAGCGCGGGCTCCATGGCGATGAGGTCGGCCACGCCCTTTCGGAACAGGGGGTGGTCGTCGATGATGATGACGGTTGTGTCGCCGGTGGTGGGCATCAGAGTGCTCCGAGCAGGACCGCAGGCATGGCCTCCGGTCGGTCTCCGTGGTTGGGTCGAAAGCTCAGGCGCACGCGGGTGCCGCCGCCCGCCGGCTGCTCTAGCCAGATCTTCCCGCCGAGGCTCGCTGCGCGCTCGCGCATGATGGTGAGGCCGTGGTGGTGGGTACGATCGGCCTGGTGTGCGATGCCGCGGCCGTCGTCGCTGACCTCCACATCGAGGCCGTTTCTGGTCGGGTAGAGCCGCACCTCGGCGTGCTGGGCGTGGGCATGGCGCAGGACGTTGGAGAGGGCCTCGCGCACGATCTGCAGCACGTGGATCTCTTCATTGGCGGTCAGCAGGCCGGGGGGCAACCGGTTGTCCAGGCGGATCTGTACCGCGCCGCGGGCGCCGAGCTCGCGCACCGTGGCCTCAAGCGCCGGGTTGAGACCGCGGTCGTCCATCTTGAGCCGGAAGGTGGTGAGTAGCTCGCGGAGCTGGCGGTAGGCGCTGTTGGTGCCCTCGCGCAGCTCGGCGAGGATCAGCCGGGGGGCGTCCGGGTCTTCGGCGTCGAGCGCGGCGGTCAGGCGGGTGACCTGAATCTTGAGATACGAGAGCGACTGCGCCAGGGAGTCGTGCAGCTCGCGGGCGATGACCCCACGCTCCTCGTGCAGAGCGAGCCGGCGGCCCTCGCGCATGCGCTGCTGGAGGTTGAGCGCGGTGCCGATGTGCCCGGCCAGGGTGGCGAGCAGGCGCTGCTGCCAGGGGGCCGGATCGGTGTCCTCGGGCGGGACGATCAGCAGCACGCCGAAGTGCCGGTCGCGATCGCCGACCGGGAACGCCAGGATGCGCCGTCCGCTGCGGTCGGTCTGGCTCGCGGCCGGCTCCTCCGGTGCGCTGCTCACCCGGCAGGCGCGGCAGCGCTCGCCCGCGCAGGGTGATGGGTCGGTGCTCGGGCGCGTGCTAACCAGCAGCGCCCCGCGGCCCTCGCCCCCCTGGCACAGGCAGAGACTCATCGGCCCCAGGCGCAGCGCGCGCTCGATGTCCACCAGCAGGTCGTGGAGCATCCCCTCGTCGGCCGGGGCCTGGCTCAGGGTCGCGGTGGTGCGGTAGAGGAGATCGAGCGAGCGGTTGGTGCGGGCGAGATCCTGCGTCTTCTCGGCGACGCGCTGCTCCAGCGCCGAATAGCTCTGGGAGAGCCCCTCGGCCATGAGGTTCATGGCCGCCCCGAGGCGGCCGAGCTCGTCGTCGCCGGTGAAGCGGGTGCGTCCGCTGAAGTCGCTCTGGCGCACCTGATCGGCACAGGCGAGGAGCTCGCCGAGCGGGCGGATCACCCGCCGGTGCACGAGGGTCATGGTCACCGCGACGGCGAGCACGGTGAGCACAAGGGCGACCGCTTGGGTGGCCTTCAGGGCCGCGACGCGCCGCTCAGCGACCTGCTCCAGCACGAGCACGAGGGCATCGATCTCGGCGACGAAGGCGTCGACGCCGGCGAGATAGTGCGCCCGGGCGAGGGCCTTGCTGTCGGATGAGGCGTTGCTCGCGAGCAGCCGGGTGTGCTCGGCCAGCGGCACCTTCATCTCCGTCTCCCAGAGGCGGGTGACCTGAGCGTAGGCGCGGGTCACCTCGCTCGCCGTCTTGCCTGGGATGGCGTCGACCAGCCGCGGGCTGGCCAGTCGCTCCTCGAACTCCGCGGCCAGCGCGGTGGCCTGCCTCGCGCGCTCGGCGGCCGGGTTGCTCTCATCGGCCAGGGCGACCGCGATGCGGTACGACTGCATGCGCAGCGATCCCGACTGGTTGATGGCTGCGGCCATCCCCTCCAGGGTCCGGGCGAGGATGGCAGAGCTCAGGATGCTGACCAGCCCGAGCGCGATGACGGCGCTCATCAGCACGGCGACGCGCAGGAGCAGGGGCTTGTTGCGGAGGCGTTGGATCATCGGGCTCACGGGTTGTCTGTCTAAATGGAAAGCGGGCTCGGGAAAAGGGGATACCACCAAATCGCCAAGCGCTCCATCCGCATGACTAAGCCGGCCTCCGCCGCTGATTCGATGCTCTTCTAAACAAGCGCTTAAGCAATGACCTCGGTGCCGTGTGCATACCTCTTCGGTGGTATTTCGCACCCCGCCGGTCGGACATTGCCTCCATTGTGCCGCTATTCCGCCTTCGTAGACTCTCGCCGCAACACCGCATCCGGGGAAGGCCGGATCGTCAGCGAGCACGTCCCGAGATGAATGCCCTCGACCGCGAGAAGACCAGCCTGCCGTTGCTTGGCGACGTGCCGATGTTCGCGCACCTCGCGCCCGAGGTCCGGCGCTTCCTTGCGGGTGGCTGCTATCAGCGTGCGGAGTCGCGCGGTCGTGTCCTGTGCGAGAAGGGCGGGCTGCTCGACGGCTTCTTCTGCGTGCTGAGCGGGCGGGTCAAGCTCGCCGTCCTCTCGGAGGACGGGGCCGAGCGGGTGGTCGAGATCGTCCTGCCTGGGTCGTCCTTCGGGGAGGCGTCGGCCTTTCTCGGTCGACCCTTTCCGCTGCACGCGGAGGCGCTCGCCGACACTCGGCTGCTTGTCGTCGGTGCTGGGCGCATCCGCGAGGCGGTCGGCCGCTGGCCGGAGCTGGCGCTGCTCATCACCGACGCACTCGCGCGGCGCGTCTACACCCTGATACGGGATATCGAGTCCTGTTGTCTGATGCCCGCCTCGCGACGCGTGGCCGAGTTCCTCCTACGCGAGATCGACGGTCGACGTCCGGGCCCCGATGGCCTTGCCGTGCTGCTACCGGCGGCCAAGGCGGTCGTGGCCTCCACCCTGAACCTGACCGCCGAGACCTTTTCCCGCGAGCTGCATAGCCTAGCGCGCGACGGGCTGGTGGAGGTGGAGCGGCGCACCATCCGGGTCCTGTCGTTGGAGGGGCTGCGCCAGCGGTGCTCCGGCTCCCAGGGCTGAGGGAGCGCACGCCCGATCACTGGCCGCGAAACAAGTCTCTGTCAGGGAGTAGAAATTCAATGGGCCGGTGCGAGCTCGTGCCCGCATTGATCTCGATCAAAGGAATCGTCTCCGCCCCGAGAACCTTGATTCGGATCAAGAACCCAGCCCGGTCGTGAAGCTAGTAAGGAAGGCCGTGGTGGCGCCGAGACCGAACGCGATGAGCCCGATTTCCCGCAGGCAGTTTCTGCGCGGTGCGCTGCGCGGCGGACGCTCCCCAGTGCGCCCCCCCTATGCGCCGAGGGAGCCCGACTTCGTCGCCCGCTGCGACCGTTGCGGTGACTGCCTGAGGGTCTGCGCCGAACGGATCATCCGGATTGGCGAAGGCGGCTTTCCGGAGATCGACTTCGCGCTCGGCGGCTGCACGCTCTGCGGGGACTGCGTTAGCGCCTGTCGCGGGCGGGCGCTGGTCGGCAGCGCGCCCTTCTCGCTGCTGGTGCAGATCGGCGGCGGCTGCCTGGCCAATCAGGGTGTCGTCTGTCGCGCCTGCGGTGAGGCCTGCGACCGCGGCGCGATTCGGTTCCGCCTGCGCGTCCGCGGGGCGGCCGAGCCCGTCCTTGACCCGACCGCCTGCACCGGTTGCGGGGGCTGCCTTGGCCGCTGTCCGGTGCAGGCGCTGACCCTGGTGCCGACCGAGCGCGAGGCGCTCGCGGAAACTGCTTGAGGAGCCCTCAGGATGAATATCTGTAGCCTCGTCGTCCACGCCAGGCCAGAGCGGGTGCCCGCGGTCGCGGAGCGGCTCGACGCCCTACCCGGCGTCGAGGTCCACGGCCGGGGCGAGGGCCGCCTGGTAATTACCGTGGAGGACACCGCCGAGACCCTGGCGGCGGATACCTTGGCCGCCGTGAATGCTGTGAATGGCGTCATCAGCACCGCCTTGATCTACCACTACGGTGGTGGCGCGCTCGACGAACCCCTGTTGGAGGAGGAGCACTCGTGAAAGTCTCTAGACGTGAGTTCATCAAGTCCCAGGCTGCGGTCGCGGCCGCTGCCGCGGCCGGCGTCACCCTGCCCGCCACGACTCAGCTCATGGCCGCACAGGGCGATGAGGGTATCCGCTGGGACAAGGCCCCCTGCCGGTTCTGCGGCACCGGCTGCAGTGTCCTGGTCGGTGTCGAGGGCGACCGGGTGGTGGCCAGTCAGGGCGACCCCGATGCCCCCGTCAACCGCGGACTGAACTGCATCAAGGGCTACTTCCTGCCCAAGATCATGTACGGCAAGGACCGGCTCACCCAGCCCCTGCTGCGCAAAAAGAACGGCCAGTACGACAAGAACGGCGACTTTGAGCCCGTGTCCTGGGACGAGGCCTTCGACGTCATGGCCGCGAAGTGGAAGGAGGCGATGAAGAAGGAGGGCGGGCCCTCGCGCGTCGGCATCTTCGGCTCTGGTCAGTGGACGGTCTGGGAGGGCTACGCGGCCTCCAAGCTGATGAAGGCGGGCCTGCGCTCCAACAACCTGGACCCCAATGCGCGCCACTGCATGGCCTCCGCGGTGGTCGCCTTCATGCGCCACTTCGGCATCGATGAGCCCATGGGCTGCTATGACGACCTGGAGCACGCCGACGTCTTTGTGCTTTGGGGCGCCAACATGGCGGAGATGCACCCGATCCTCTGGTCGCGCCTGACCGATACGCGCCTGACCAAGGAGGGCTGTGAGGTCCACGTGCTCTCCACCTTCGAGAACCGCTGCTTCGAGCTCGCCGACAATCCGATCGTGTTCGAGCCGCAGACCGATCTCGCCATCCAGAACTACATCTGCAACTACATCATCCAGAACGGCCACGTCAACAAGGACTTCGTCGACAAGCACGTCAACTTCAAGCGCACGGCCGAGAACATCGGCTATGGGCTGCGCCCCAACCACCCGCTGGAGCAGGCCGCCACCAACAACGGCTATCCGGACTCCAACAAGGCGGGCGAGAAGAAGGGCGATCCGATGGCGTCCGCGCCCATCACCTTCGAGGAGTTCGCCAAGCTGGTCGAGCCCTACACGCTCGATTACGTCGCCAAGCTCTCCAAGGTGCCGAAGGACAAGCTCGAATGGCTGGCGAAGGTCTATGCCGACCCAAAGAAGAAGGTGGTGTCGTTCTGGACCATGGGCTTCAACCAGCACACCCGCGGGAGCTGGGTGAACGGGAACATGTACAACGTCCATCTTCTGGTCGGAAAGATCTCCGAGCCGGGCAATGGACCCTTCTCGCTCACCGGCCAGCCCTCGGCCTGCGGGACCGCGCGCGAGGTCGGCACCTTCGCCCACCGCCTGCCCGCCGACCTGGTGGTGATGAACCCGGAGCACCGTGCCTTCGCGGAGAAGATCTGGCAGCTTCCCGAGGGGACGATCAATCCCGGCATCGGCTATCACGCCGTGCTCATGCACCGCATGCTCAAGGACGGCAAGATGAATTGCTACTGGCAACAGTGCAACAACAACATGCAGGCGGCGCCGAACATGAACGAGGAGAGCTATCCGGGCTGGCGTAATCCGGATAACTTCATCGCCGTGTCGGACCCCTATCCGACCGTCTCTGCCCAGGCGGCCGACCTGATCCTGCCGACTGCCATGTGGACCGAGAAGGAGGGTGCCTACGGCAACGCCGAACGGCGCACGCAGTTCTGGCGCCAGCAGGTCAAGGCCCCGGGGGAGTCGCGCTCGGATGTTTGGCAGACCATGGAGTTCGCGAAGCGCTTCCTCGTTGACGAGGTCTGGCCGGAGGAGCTGCTCGCCAAGAAGCCCGAGTATCGCGGAAAGACCCTCTACGAGGTCCTCTTCACCAATGGCGTGGTCGACAAGTTCCCCTACGAGGGCAAGGTGGTCGATGACCGCGGCAATCAATACGCCAACGACGAGAGCGAGCACTTCGGCTATTACGTGCAGAAGGGCCTGTTCGAGGAGTACCGGCTGTTCAACTCCGCCCCCGACATCATCAAAAAGGGGCACGAGATGGCCGAGTTCGAGACCTATCACCAGAACCGCGGTCTGCGCTGGCCGGTCATCGACGGAAAGGAGACCCTGTGGCGTTTCCGCGAGGGGTTCGATCCGCACGTCAATGCCGCAACCAACCCGGCCGTGGCCAAGGGCGATGTCCTTTTCTACGGAAACAAGGACGGCAAGGCGAACGTCATCTTCGCCCCCTACGATGCACCGCCCGAGACGCCGGACAAGGACTATCCCCTGTGGCTGTGCACCGGCCGTGTGCTGGAGCACTGGCACTCGGGCTCGATGACCCGGCGTGTGCCGGAGCTCTACAAGGCGGTCCCCGATGCGCAGTTGTTCATGAACCGCAAGGATGCCCAGAAGCTCAAGCTGCGCGACGGCCAGCTCGCCAAGATCGTCAGCCGCCGTGGCGAGATCACCGCGCGGGTCGAGACCCGCGGGCGCAATCGGATGCCGGAGGGGATGGTCTATCTCCCCTGGTTCGACTCCGGGCGGCTGGTGAATAAGCTCACCCTTGACACGACCTGTCCGCTGTCGAAAGAAACGGACTTCAAGAAGTGCGCCGTGAAGGTGGAAAAGGCGTAAGCGATTGCGGATCTCGGAACTCGGATTGCGGAGGCGAGATGTCCGCATGCTCGACCTTCGCAATCCGGGTTCCGCCATCCGCCTAGATGTTGGAGCTGGTCGTCCAAGCGACCGGCTCGAAGCAAGGGCAAGCCGTCATGGCTGATTTGGACTCCGAGCAGAGAAAGGGTGTCACCCGCCGCCGATTCATTGGCGAGGTGCTGACGACCGCCTGCGGGGTGGGTCTGCTCGGCCTCGGCCTCGGACTCTACTCGACCCGGGCCTCCTCGCTGCCCGCCCATTACCTGCGCCCGCCGGGGGCGCTCCCGGAGGATGAGTTCAACGGGGCGTGCATCCGCTGTGGGCTCTGCGTGCGCGACTGTCCGTTCGACATGCTGTTTCTCGGCCGTCTGGGCGAGGACATCCCGACCGGCACGCCCTATTTCATCGCCCGCCAGGCGGGCTGCGAGATGTGTGACCACATCCCCTGCGTCGTGGCCTGTCCGACCAACGCCCTGAGCCATGAGCTCACCGACATCCGCGAAGCCCGCATGGGCCTCGCGGTGCTCATCGATCAGGAGAGCTGCATCGCCTTCCACGGCCTGCGCTGCGAGGTCTGTTTCCAGATCTGCCCGATCCGCGGCGAGGCGATCAGTCTCGAATACCAGCACAACCCCCGCTCGGGCAAGCACGCCCTGTTCATCCCGGTGGTGCACTCGGACCAATGCACCGGCTGCGGCAAGTGCGAGGAGGCCTGCATCCTGGAGGAGGCCGCGATCAAGGTGCTGCCCACCCACCTCGCCAAGGGCGAGATCGGACGCCACTACCGCCTCGGCTGGGAGCAGAAGGAGCGGGCCGGCGGGGCGTTGGTCAGCCCCGATCAGGAGCACCGCTACCACCTCCCCGAGGGGTTGCGGTACGAGCACGGCGGCCGGGGCCTGATCCAAGAGCCGATTCCGGAGCCACCGGAAGCGGCGCCCATCCCGGACAACCCGCTCGATTCACTGAATCGGCGCGGGCCGTTGTGAGTCAGGCTCATGGCGATCAAAGATCAACCCGGGCGGACGGCGATCGAGACCCAGGGCTGGATCAAGGCCCACAAGTGGCTGCTCGCGCGCCGCGCAAGCCAGCTAGGCATCCTGGCGCTTTTCCTGCTCGGTCCCCTGGCCGGTATCTGGCTCATCAAGGGCAATCTCTCGGCCAGTATGGTGCTCGATGCGGTGCCGCTCACCGACCCGATGCTCCTACTGCAAGCGGCGCTGTCGGGGACCTTGCCGGTCCTGAGCGGGCTGATCGGGGCGGCGATCGTGCTGCTCTTCTATGCCCTGGTCGGCGGCCGCGTGTTCTGCTCTTGGGTCTGTCCGGTCAACATGATCACCGACCTTGCTGCCCGGCTGCGGCGGCGGCTCGATCTGCGCAACACCGTCCGGCTCTCGCGCGACCTGCGCTATTGGATCCTCGGCCTTGTCCTGCTGCTGCCCCTGGTAACGGGTGTCATCGCCTGGGAGTACCGATCTGCTGATGGTCCGGCACGGTTGGTGCGGCCACCTCTGTCCGGTGGGGGCCTTCTACGGGCTGATCGGCTGGAAGGCGCCGGTACGGGTGGTGGCCGCGCAGCGCGAGAAGTGCGACGACTGCATGGACTGCTTCGCCGTCTGCCCCGAGCCGCAGGTCATCAAGCCGGCCTTGAAGGGGGCCGACAAGGGAGTCGGTCCCGTCATCCTCGATATCAACTGCACCAACTGCGGGCGCTGCCTCGACGTCTGCTCGCAAGACGTCTTCGTGTTCGGCACGCGCTTCGCGAATGCCACTGGCGCACCGGCGGGTGCGCGGCCGGTGCGGCAGGCGTAAATGCCTGGTGGCCCTGCGAGCGTCCCGATCATTTCATTCGCTACTGAGGCGGTGGAGAGAGCTATGAAGAGAACGACCCTGGTCACACTGACTACCGGACTTGCCTTGAGCCTGAGTGCCAGTCTATCGGCCGAGACCTTCGACCCCCTGCGCGGCCCTATCCCACTGACCGGAGACTCGGCGCCTGCCGCGATGATGAAGGTCGAGGTGGTGCAGGGGGGCTTCCAGCGCTCGTTTGAGCAGCAGCCGCCGATGATCCCCCACGATATCGAGAAGTACGACATCTCGCTGCGCTCGAACGGCTGTCTCAAGTGCCACAGCGAAGAGACCTTCGAGAAGGAGAAGGCGCCGAGGGTGAGCGACAGCCACTACCAGGATCGTGACGGGAATGTGCTCGCGAAGATCTCCTCGCGGCGCTACTTCTGTACTCAGTGCCATACCGTTCAGCTCTCCGGCGCGCCTTTGGTCGAGAACACCTTCCGGGGCAAGCCCTGATGTCGTCCCCAAGCCGGCACAAGCCGTGCCGGCGCAACCTCCAATCGAGCAGTAATCTCAGGAAGCACCCTCATGTCCGCAGAGAAATCCAGCAAAGGCAAGAAGACCCTCATCATCCTCTTGGTAGGCGTCGCCCTCGGGATCATCTTCTGGGGCGGATTCAACACCGCCATGGAGGCGACCAATACCGAGAAGTTCTGCATCTCCTGCCATGAGATGGAGGTGAATGTCTACGAGGAGCTGCAGGACACCATCCACTACACGAATCGCACCGGGGTGCGGGCGACCTGCTCAGACTGCCACGTCCCCAAGGACTGGGTGCACAAGTTCGTGCGCAAGGTGCAGGCGACCAACGAGCTCTTCCACCATATGCGTGGCACCATCGATACCCCCGAGAAGTTCGAGGAGAAGCGCATCGTGCTCGCGCAGAACGTCTGGCGGACCATGAAGGCCACCGACTCGCGCGAATGCCGCAACTGCCACGACTATGAGTCGATGAATTTCGAGAAGCAGGAATCGCGCAGCTCCACCCGCCACGAAGAGGCCGAGGAGCTGGGGCTGACCTGCATCGACTGCCACAAGGGCATAGCGCACAGCCTGCCGATGGAGTATGACCCCGAGAAGGACATCCCGGGCGAGAGCATCTACTACACCAAGGCTCGCTAGCGCGGTCGCGTCGGATGGCGTGCGGGTGACTGCGATGCGGTCGCACGCTTGGGTGATCCTATCTATGGCGGCGATGCTCGCAGCGGGCGTCGCCGCGGCCGAGGATGGCGCGCTCGGCGAGGCGATCTATCGGGCCCAATGCGCCAACTGTCACGGGGGTCAGGCGGAAGGAGGCGAGGGCGGTGACTATCCCAGGCTCGCCGGCCAGAGCGCCGAGTACCTGCGCGTCCAGCTCGACCACTTTCGCGAGCTCAAACGTCAGAACAAGCCGATGCTGCCCATCTTCGAGGCGGGCGCGCTCCAGCCGGCCGAGCTGGAGGCGGTGACCGCTTACCTCGCCGCCCTGCCGCTGCCCGCGCAGGAGGCGGTCGGTGTCCCGCAGGCGGTGGCAGGCGACCTCGAGCTCGGCTTTGAGCTCTACGAGAAAGACTGCCAGCTCTGCCATGGCCCGGACGCCCGCGGGATCGAGGATAAGGGCAGCCCGCAGCTCATCGCCCAGCATCCGCGTTATCTCGCCAAGCAGATCGCGGACTTTCGCGACGGGGCGCGCTGGCACGAGTTCGCGGAAAAGCTGTTCGGTGAGGCCTACGAGGACGAGCTCGATGCCGTGCTTGCCTACATCCTGCACTTGAATCATCAGCCGCCCGCAGGCGGCGGCTGACCACGGGGGAGCCCAATGAAGCTGATCCGTAACCTGCTCGCCATCATCGGATTGATCGCCATCCTGGGGCTGGCCTTCGCCTACGTTCGGCTGGGGCCCAGGCTCGCCGAGTTCGACCCCGGCTTCCTCGATGTCTATGCCGAGTTTGCGGGTCGGCTCCTAGAGACCGGTGATCCCGGCGTGGCCATGATGTGGGCGGTTCCGGTCGAGGAGGGGCTGTCGACCGATGACGTGATCGCGTCGATGAAGAGTCTCGCGACCGCGAAGGAGTTCCTCTTCGTCGGTGAGTCGCCCTTCTACAAACAGATCGAGGCGATCACGGGCGAGAGCTACCGGTACGTCAACTTCCTCTCCTTCTGCGACGCGCGGGTGGGTCAGGAGATGCTGGAATACCGCGACCAATACAGCGGCTTCATGCCCTGCCGCATCGCCCTGGTCGAGGACAAGCAGGGCAAGCTCTGGCTCTACAGCATGAACCTGGATCTCATGATCCACGGTGGTAAGGAGCTGCCGGAGCAGCTCAAGGGCTCTGCCCAGCGGGTGCGTGATACCATGCACGAGATCATGGTGGGAGCCGCCGCCGGGGAGTTCTGAACGGAGATCTGGCGAGGGACCCACCGGGTCCCCCGTCTCGCTGGTTTGAGCCCCTGGTTGTGCGGCGAGGACAGAGTCGATATGCACCAGGGCGACAAGCCGACCCCCGAAGACCTGCGCCGCGGCCCCCTGCTGCGACCGCTGACCGATGCCCAGCTCGCGCGGGTCGCGGCCCGGGCCGTGACCCTGCGGCTCGCCGAGCGCGAGCCCCTGTTCGAGCAGGGCGATCCCGCCGATCGCTTCTATCTCGTGCTAAAGGGACAGATCAAGCTCGCCCGCATCTCGCCTGACGGCAATGAGAAGGTCATCGAGATCGTCACCCCGGGGAGCACTTTCGCCGAGGCCCTGATGTTTCTCAATCGCCCGCGCTATCCCGTGGGTGCGAGCGCGATCGGTCCTGTCGAGGTGATCAGCATCGACGCCAAAGACTTCGTCGCGATGCTGCGCGAGTCCGTGGAGACCTGCTTTCTCCTCCTCGGCGACATGAGCCGGCGCCTGCGCGGTCTCATCGTCGAGATCGACGAGATCACCCTCCACAGCGCCACCTGCCGGGTCGCCGGCTACCTGCTGCGCCGCTGCGAGGAGGAAGGCCCCCACCTCGTCCTCGACGTCCCCAAGCTCGTGCTCGCCTCCCGGCTCACCGTGCAGCCCGAGACCTTCTCGCGCATCCTGCGCGTCCTGAGCGATCGGGGCGTGGTCCGCATCGACGGGCGCGAGGTCCACGTCCTCGACAGCGCGGCCCTGCGCATCACCGCCGAAGGCGACAGCGGCTAACCCGCCGGGGACCGCGCGGGCGCCGGTGCCTTGCCGCGACGCCGCTGTCGCGATGGCAAATCGCTCCCAAAGCAGAACGGCGCTCGGCGCTCGCCCCGCTGCCCGTGGGAGCGGCTTGCAGCCGCGATGGGGCGCGTGGGACTGCTCGAGCGCCGGTGGCTTGCCGCGAGGCCGCTGTTGCGACTGGAAATCGCTCACACCCAACAACGGCGCTCCGTGCCCGCCCAACGGCCCCAGCAGCTCCCAGCCGCGGCGCGCCCGCGGGATCGCCTGCCGACAGCGCTTAACTCGCGCGCAGAGCGCAAGTTCTGCGCTATCCTCGGCCCGGTGTCGGGCGAGACGCTCGGCAACCGCGGCCGGGAAGCATGGGCGACTGAGGTCCCATCGGATGGATGCCATGGCGAGGCCCGGGCCGCGATAGCGCGGGACCAAGGCAGCGACAACGATGTCCGACCAATTCTTCGACCGCCCGATCCTCAACTCCCCCTACGCCTACCCCGGCCAGCACTGGGAGCTGGATGCCGACGGTCAGCCGACAAACGCGATTATCCGCTCGCGCCGCCGCTCCGAGCTGATCACCCCGGTCCCGAAGCCCAAGAAGAGCAAGAAGAAGCCCCACCAGCAGGAGATGTTGTTCGACGCGGGCGACGACCTCTCTACGGCGGAGCAGGCGTACAACCCGACCCCGATCATCAACGAGATCCGCCAGTACGTGGACACCTGGCGCAGGCTCCCCAACCCCGACCAGTGGCAGGTCAGCCCCGAGACCGCCCGCCTGCTTCAGCACTGGCGCCACCACCGGTTCCAGGGCATCCGCCCCTTCTTCTGCCAGGTGGAGGCCGTCGAGACCGCCATCTGGCTCACCGAGGTCGTCCCCAAGCACCCCAAGGTCAAGACCAAGTTCTGGGATCACCTCAAGGGCGCGAACGAGCAGGCCAACCCCGAGCTGCTGCGCGTCGCGCTCAAGCTCGCCACCGGCGCGGGCAAGACCACCGTCATGGCGATGCTCATCGCCTGGCACACCGTCACCGCCGTCCGCCACCCGGGCAGCAAGCAGTTCTCCCGCGGCTTCCTGATCGTCGCCCCCGGCATCACCATCCGCGATCGCCTGCGCGTCCTGCTCCCCAACGATCCGGAGAGCTACTACAGCACCCGCGAGCTGATCCCCGCCGACATGATCGGCGACATCGAGCGCGCCAAGATCGTGATCACCAACTACCACGCCTTCCGGCTGCGCGAGCGCCTGGAGGTCTCCAAGGTCGGTCGTGCCCTCCTCAAAGGGCGGGGGCCGGACCTGCTGACCACCGAGACCGAAGGCCAGATGCTCCAGCGGGTGATGCCCGACCTCATGGGGCTAAAGAACATCGTCTGCATCAACGACGAGGCCCACCACTGCTACCGCGAGCGCCCGCTGAGCCACGAAGAGGAGGAGCTGAAGGGCGACGAGAAGGACGAGGCCAAGAAGAACAACGAGGCCGCCCGCCTCTGGATCTCCGGGCTGGAAACCGTCAAGCGCAAGCTCGGAACCCAGGCCGTCTACGACCTCTCCGCCACCCCCTTCTTCCTGCGCGGCTCGGGCTATGCGGAAGGCACCCTCTTCCCCTGGACGGTGAGCGACTTCTCCCTGATGGACGCCATCGAGTGCGGCATCGTCAAGCTCCCCCGCGTCCCCGTCGCCGACAACATCCCCGGCGGCGAGATGCCCAAGTTCCGCAACCTCTGGCACCACATCGGCAAGCGGATGCCGAAGAAGGGCCGCGGCTTAGCGAAAGGGCTCGACCCCCTCGCGCTCCCCGCCGAGCTGCAAACGGCCCTCGGGGCCCTCTACGGCCACTACGCCAAGACCTTCGACCTCTGGGAGAAAGAAGGCGTCGGCATCCCGCCAGTCTTCATCTGCGTCTGCAACAACACCTCGACCTCCAAGCTCGTCTACGACTTCATCTCCGGCTTCCACCGCCCCCTGGACGACGGCTCGACCCAGCTCGAGAACGGCCGCCTGCCGCTCTTCCGCAACTTCGACGAGCACGGCAACCGCATCGCACGGCCGCGCACCCTGCTCATCGACTCCGAGCAGCTCGAATCCGGCGAGGCCCTCGACCCCAACTTCCGCGACATGGCCGCGGACGAAATCGACCGCTTCCGCCGCGAGATCGTCGAGCGCACCGGGGATCTCCGCGCCGCCGACAAGCTCTCGGACTCCGACCTGCTCCGCGAGGTCATGAACACCGTCGGCAAGCGCGGCCGCCTCGGCGAGTCGGTGCGGTGCGTCGTGTCAGTCTCCATGCTCACCGAGGGCTGGGACGCCAACACCGTCACCCACATCCTCGGCGTGCGCGCCTTTGGCACCCAGCTCCTCTGCGAGCAGGTCGTCGGCCGGGGGCTGCGTCGACAGTCCTACGAGCTGAACGCCGACGGGCTCTTCGACGTCGAGTACTCCGACATCCTCGGTATCCCCTTCGACTTCGCCGCCAAGCCGGTAGTCGCGCCGCCCAAGCCCCCTCGGGACACGGTCCACGTCTTCGCAGTCCCCGATCGCGACACGCTGGAGATTGTCTTCCCTCGCGTCGAGGGCTACCGCGTCGAGCTGCCCGACGAAAAGCTCACCGCCCACTTCACCGCTGACTCGGTGCTGGAGCTGTCCCCCGAGCTGGTCGGCCCCTCCATCACCCGCAATCAGGGGATCATCGGCGAGGGCATCGACCTTACCGTCGATCACTTGAAGGACATGCGCCACAGCACGGTGCTCTTCCACCTCACCAAGCACCTGCTCTACCGCAAGTACCGCGACCCCGGCGACGAGCCCAAGCTCCACCTCTTCGGCCAGTTGAAACGCATCGTCCGCCAGTGGCTCGACGGCGGATACCTCATCTGTGTCGGCGGCACCTATGCTGGGCAGCTCATCTACCAGGAGATCGCCGACATGGCCTGCGAGCGCATCAAGGCCGCGATCACCGAGGCCATGGTCGGCGAGCACCCCATCAAGGCCATCCTCGACGCCTACAACCCCACCGGCTCCACCCGCTACGTCAACTTCAACAGCTCCAAGAAGCAGCGCCACCAGACCCACCCCGAGCGCAGCCACGTCAACTGGGTGATCTGCGACAGCGACTGGGAATGCCAATTCGCCAAGATCGCCGAGGCGCACCCCAAGGTCATCGCTTACGTGAAGAACCAGGGCGTCGGCCTGGAGGTGCCCTACCTCATGGGCTCGGAGCCTAGGCGCTACCTGCCGGACTTCATCCTCAAGATCGACGTGGGCCAGCCCGACCCGCTCAACCTCGTCGTCGAGACCAAGGGTTACCGCGGCGAGGACGCCAAGGACAAGGCCAACGCCATGCGCGCCTACTGGGTGCCGGGTGTCAACAACCTCGGGCGCTACGGGCGCTGGGCCTTCACCGAGCTGACCGACGACATTTTCATGGCCGATGAATTCACCGCCATCATCGACGCCTTGAGCCCTGCTCGAACCGCATGAAGCTCTATCTCGACATCTGCTGCTTCAATCGTCCTTTCGACGATCAATCGGACATCCGGATTCGACTCGAAGCCGAGGCAAAGCTAGCCATTCAACAAGACATTCGCGCCGAAAAATACCATCTCGTCTGGTCCTACATCCTCGATTATGAAAACAGCAAGAACCCCTTCGCGGAGCGAAGGGAGCAGATCGCGAAATGGCGGCGGTACGCGACGGAAGACATCGTGGAGACAAAAGAGATCACCGCTGGCGCAACATCGTTGCACGGACGCGGCCTGAAGAAGATGGATTCACTGCACGTTGCATGTGCCATCGCCGCCGGAGCGGACTGGTTCTTGACGACGGACGACGGAATCCTGGAAAAGACTGGCCTGATCGATCTCATTAAAGTCACTGATCCAATAGGCTTCATCAGAGAGGTGCGCCAATGTTGACGGACACCGAGGTCAAGCGTAAAGGCTTGCAGGTGCTCGCCCGATACCTGGGCGACATCGAGGCCGAGCGCTTCGTGGCGCTGATCCAACGCGAGCCATTTGACTATACCAAGTGGCGTCAGAGCCTTGACGAGGACTTGAGCATTGAAGACATGAGCCACCAGGCCATGGCGCATAGAGGCGCCAGTAACGCGCAAGACGAGTAGCCGCAGCAGACCGATGCCCAAGCAGATCGACACCCTCACCCACGACGACGCCTTCCGCACCAACATTCCCACCGCCGAGCTTCAGGAGGTGATGCGCGAGGAGGACCGCTCCCCGATTCGCATCGCCTACGAGCGCCGCAACCGCGACCTCGACCCCCAGCTCGTCTGGCGGGGCAAGGACGAACAGGACTGGTCGGACCTCGTCGTCCACGCACCGCCGCTCTACATCCAGGAGAAGGTGCACCCGAAGGTCCTTGTTGACGACCTGCTGCGCCAGTCGAAGGAGCGCAGAGACGAAGCGGTCGGCTCGCACCCGGACATCTTCGCCCACTTCGAGCGCATCGACGACAAGGCCAAGGCCACCGAGTTCTACCGGCACCAGGAGAACTGGACCAACCGGATGATACTCGGCGACAGCCTACAGGTCATGGCAAGCCTGGCGGAGCGGGAGGGTCTGCGCGGGCAGGTGCAGTGCATCTATATCGATCCGCCCTACGGAATCAAATTCAACTCCAACTTCCAGTGGTCGACGACCAGTCGGGATGTGAAGGATGGCAATCGCGACCACATCACCCGGGAGCCGGAGCAGGTGCGGGCGTTTCGGGATACTTGGCGATACGGGATTCACTCATACCTTACCTATCTGCGCGATCGGTTAACTGTCGCGCGGGACTTGTTGAACGACTCCGGCTCAATCTTTGTGCAGATCGGAGACGAGAACGTGCATAGAGTGCGCGCCGTTATGGACGAGGTCTTGGGAAGCGAAAACTGCATTGCGCTCATTACGATAGAGAAGACAAGCAGTCAGACCCAAGACTATCTTTCCCCTGTCACCGACTACATTCTCTGGTACTCGAAAAGCAGGTCCTCAACCAAGTTCCGGCCCGTTTGGGTTCCCAAGTCAAGACAGCAAGCGGGTTTCTCGGAGTATTCGAGATTAGAACTTCCAAGTCTTTTGCGCCGCCTCATGAGCAAGGCGGAGAAAACTCAGGCGGAAATGATTCCAGAAGGCGCGCGAGTATATCGCCAAGACAATTTGACCAGCCAGAGCCTCGGGCGCGAGAAAGGTGAAGGTGCGGCATCGTGGTTCCCCATGAGCTTGGCAGGGCGAGAATTCCGACCGAGCCTGACAAATCGATGGAAAACGAATCAAGGCGGAATGAGGAGGCTACTTTACGCGAACCGCCTTGAGGCGCGCGGTACAAGTCTAAGCTATGTCAGATTCATCGACGATTTTCCCGCAGTGGCGACGAATAACATCTGGTCGGATGTCAAGTTCTCCAGCCGCTCGGAAGATAAGTCCTACATCGTTCAGACTTCCTCCAGGGCTATTGAACGCTGCTTGCTAATGGCGACCGATCCAGGTGACCTCGTGCTAGACCCCACCTGCGGCTCCGGCACCACAGGGTACGTCGCCGAGCAATGGGGCCGCCGCTGGAGATCACCATCGACACCTCCCGTGTCGCCTTGGCCCTGGCCCGCGCCCGCATCATGGGCGCCCGCTATCCGTACTATCTGCTCACCGATTCTCCCGAAGGGCAGCGCAAGGAGGCCGAGGTCACCCGCACCATCCCGTCGGACAAGCCGACCCGCGGCGACATCCGCCAGGGCTTCGTCTACGAGCGCGTCCCGCACATCACGCTGAAGTCCATCGCCAACAACGCCGAGATCGACGTCATCTGGGAGCGCTTCCAGGAGACCCTGGAGCCCTTGCGCGCCGACCTGAACGCGGCCCTGGGCAAGTCCTGGGAGGAGGGGGAGATCCCCCGCGAGGCCGGTGAGGACTGGCCAACCCAGGCGCAAGACCTCCACCGGCGCTGGTGGGAGGCCCGCATCGCCCGCCAGCGCGAGATCGACGCCTCCATCGCCGCCAAGGCCGACTTCGAGTACCTCTACGACAAGCCCTACCAGGACAAGGACCGCGTCCGCGTCGCCGGCCCCTTCACCGTCGAGTCGCTCTCCCCCCACCGCATGCTCCCGGTGGACGAGCACGACGAGCTGATGGTCAACCGCTTCGACCGCATCGAGGACCGCCCGGGCGGCACCGAGGAGCTGGACTTCGCCCAGATGGTGCTGGAGCACCTGAAGACCTCCGGCTCATCTTCCCCCGTCCGACCAGCTTGATTGTAACGTAACAGTCGGAAACTACAGGAAGTATCGCCCGGCAGGCGGGCGTAGCGCCTGGCTAC
>JALOTB010000004.1 GCA_025458165.1 Chromatiaceae bacterium
GCTGATCGCGCCGATTGCCATGGAAGAGGGGCTGCGCTTTGCCATCCGCGAGGGTGGGCGCACCGTGGGCGCGGGCGTGGTGGCGAAGGTCATCGAGTAATCGCCATGGCAAGCCAGAGAATCCGCATTCGTCTCAAGGCCTTCGACTACCGCCTGATCGATCAGTCGGCGCGGGAGATCGTCGATACGGCCAAGCGTACGGGCGCCCAGGTGCGCGGGCCCGTGCCCCTGCCGTCGAAAAAGGAGCGGTTTACGGTGCTGACCTCGCCGCACGTCAACAAGGACGCGCGCGATCAGTACGAGCTGCGTACCCATAAGCGGCTGATGGATATCGTCGACCCCACCGATAAGACGGTCGACGCCCTGATGAAGCTCGACCTGGCGGCCGGTGTGGACGTCCAGATCAAGCTGAGCTGAGGTGACGACGATGACGATTGGTGTGATCGGACGTAAGGCCGGCATGACGCGCCTCTTCACCGAGGACGGGGCGTCGGTGCCAGTGACCGTCATCGAGGTCGAGCCCAACCGCGTCTCCCAGGTCCGCACTGCCGAGGCCGACGGCTACCGGGCGGTGCAGGTCACCACCGGGACGCGTAAGGCCAACCGCCTGACCAAGCCGATGGCGGGTCACTTCGCCAAGGCGGGGGTCCTTGCGGGGCAGGTCGTGCGCGAGTTCCGGCTTGCCGAGGGCGAGGGCGAGGACCTGAGCGCCGGGGCCGAGATCGGGGTTGGCCTCTTCGAGGCGGGGCAGAAGGTGGATGTGCGCGGCGTGACCAAGGGCCGCGGCTTCGCCGGCGTCGTCCGCCGTCACCACTTCCGCACCCAGGATGCCACCCACGGCAACTCCCTGTCCCACCGGGCCCCGGGCTCGATCGGTCAGAACCAGACCCCGGGGCGCGTGTTCAAGGGCAAGCGCATGGCGGGACATTTGGGCAGCGCCAACCGCTGCCAACAGAATCTCGAGGTGCTGCGCGTCGACGCCGAGCGCAATCTCCTACTGGTCAGGGGCGGTGTCCCCGGACCCGCGGGCGGCCGCCTCGTCGTGGTGCCCTCCGTGAAGCAAAAGAACAAGGGCTGATGGCGATGGAACTGGCAATCCGTAGCGAGAGTGGCGGGACTGTGCAGGTCTCCGACCAGGTATTCGGTGCCGACTACAAGCCGGGCCTGGTGCATCAGGTCGTCACCGCGTACATGGCGGCGGGGCGCTCGGGCACCAAGGCGCAGAAGAGCCGCTCCGACGTGAGCGGCGGCGGCGCCAAACCCTTCCGCCAGAAGGGTACGGGTCGGGCACGGGCCGGCACCACCCGCGGGCCGCTGTGGCGCGGCGGCGGGGTGACGTTCGCCGCTCGGCCGCGGGACTACTCCCAGAAGGTCAACCGCAAGATGTACCGCGGGGCGGTGCGCTCGATCGTCTCCGAGCTGGCCCGCCAAGATCGTCTCGTGGTGCTACCGAGCCTGAGCTTGTCGGCGCCCAAGACGCGAGAGCTGGCGACCCAGCTCAAGGCGCTCGGCCTGCGCGATGTGCTGATCCTCGTCGATGGCTTCGACGAGGCGCTCTTCTTGGCTGCACGGAACCTACCAAATGTCGACGTGATGACGGCCCAGGAGGTCGATCCGGTAAGCATGATCGCCTTCGCCAACGTGCTCGCGACCGAGGGCGCGATCCGCAAGCTGGAGGAGCGGCTGGCATGAATCAGGAACGCCTACTCAAGGTGCTGATCTCCCCGGTAGTCTCGGAGAAGGCCACCTTGGCCGCCGAGCTGCGCGGCCAATACGCCTTTCGCGTGGTCCCGGATGCGACCAAGCGTGAGATTGGTCGGGCGGTCGAGACCCTGTTCCAAGTGCAGGTCGAGGGGGTCCAGGTGGTCAATGTCAAGGGCAAGCAGAAGCGCTTTGGCCAGCGGCTCGGCAAGCGCAAGGACTGGCGCAAGGCCTATGTCCGGCTCAAGGCTGGGCAGAGCATCGACTTCGGCGGCGGCGCCTAAGCGCCTGGCGCGACGACTCAATTCGGACGACGCAAGATGGCAATCGTAAAGACAAACCCGACCTCGCCCGGGCGGCGCTTCGTCGTCAAGGTGGTGACGCCCGAGCTGCACAAGGGGGCACCCTTCGAGGCCCTGGTCGAGAAGAAGACGAAGAATGGCGGCCGCAACAATCTCGGCCGGATCACGGTCCGTCACCAGGGCGGCGGCCATAAGCAGCGCTACCGCGTCGTCGATTTCAAGCGCAACAAGGACGGCGTACCCGCCGTGGTCGAGCGGTTGGAGTACGACCCCAACCGGACCGCGCACATCGCGCTGCTCAAGTATCTCGACGGGGCCTGGGCCTACATCATCGCGCCCAAGGGGCTCAAGGCCGGTGACCGCGTACAGTCGGGTGAGGACGCGCCGATCGCGCCGGGTAATTGCCTGCCGCTGCGTAACGTCCCGCTGGGCACGCAGGTGCACTGCATCGAGCTGCGTCCGGGTAAGGGTGCCCAGCTCGCCCGCTCGGCGGGTGCCTCGGCGCAGCTCATCGCACGCGAGGGCAGCCACGCGACCCTGCGTCTGCGCTCCGGGGAGATGCGCAAGGTCCATGCCGAGTGCCGCGCCGTGATCGGGGAGGTCGGTAACGCGGAGAGCAGCCTGCGCAAGCTCGGCAAGGCGGGGGCGACCCGCTGGCGTGGTGTGCGCCCGACGGTGCGCGGCGTGGTGATGAACCCGGTCGACCATCCGCACGGTGGCGGCGAGGGACGCACCTCCGGCGGGCGTCATCCGGTGACCCCCTGGGGCGTCCCGACCAAAGGCCATAAGACCCGCAGCAACAAGCGCACCGACAAGATGATTGTGCGCCGGCGCGGCAAGAAGTAATAGGTGAGGTTGAGCAAGTGCCACGTTCCATTCGCAAGGGGCCTTTCGTGGATCTCCACCTGCTGAAGAAGGTGGAGGAGGCGGTCGCTCAGAACAGCAAGCGCCCGATCAAGACCTGGTCGCGCCGCTCCATGGTTCTGCCGGAGATGGTCGGTCTGACCATCGCGGTCCATAACGGGCGCCAGCATGTGCCGGTGCTGGTCAACGAGAACATGATCGGCCACAAGCTCGGCGAGTTCGCCCTCACTCGCACCTATCGGGGTCATTCCGCCGATAAGAAAGCGAAGAAAAAGTAGCCGGGAGTAAGCGCACATGCAGGCGGAAGCAAAGCTCAAGTACGCGCGCATCTCGGCGCAGAAGGCGCGGCTGGTCGCTGACCAGATCCGCGGGCTGCGTGTCGAGCAGGCGCTCAACGTCCTGTCGTTCAGCCCCAAGAAGGGCTCGGGCCTCATCAAGAAGGTCCTCGAATCGGCCATCGCGAATGCCGAGCACAACGAGGGTGCGGATGTCGATGAGCTCCGGGTGGCCGCCATCCAGGTCAACGAGGGGCCGTCAATGAAACGCATCCAGCCGCGTGCGAAGGGGCGTGCGAACCGCATCGTCAAGCGTACCAGCCACATCAGCGTGACGGTCGCGGAAGCCTAACCGAGAGAACCAGCATGGGTCATAAAGTACATCCAACGGGTATCCGCCTCGGCATCGTCAAGGACTGGACGTCTAAGTGGTACGCGGATTCCAAGCACTACGCTGATCTCCTGAACACGGACCTCGAGGTGCGCGCCTATCTCAAGAAGCGCCTCGCGCAGGCGTCGGTGAGTCGCATCCAGATCGACCGGCCGGCGAAGAATGCGCATATCACCATTCACACGGCGCGCCCGGGTGTCGTGATCGGCAAGAAGGGCGAGGACATCGACGCGCTGCGCAAAGACGTCTCCGCGCGTATGGGTGTCCCGGTGCACATCAGCATCGAGGAGATCCGCAAGCCTGAGCTGGACGCCCAGCTCGTCGCCGAGAGCATTGCCCAGCAGCTCGAGCGCCGCATCATGTTCCGCCGGGCGATGAAGCGCTCGGTGCAGAATGCAATGCGGATCGGCGCCGAGGGGATCAAGGTGCACATCGCCGGACGGCTGAACGGAGCGGAGATCGCGCGCAGCGAGTGGTACCGCGAGGGGCGGGTGCCGCTGCACACCCTGCGTGCCGACATCGACTATGGTTTCGCCGAGGCGAAGACGACCTATGGCGTGCTCGGGGTCAAGGTCTGGATCTTCAAGGGCGAGGTCTTCGGCTCGGCCCCCGAGCAGGAGTCCGCCGGCCCGAAGACCGCGGGCAAGAGGGGCTGATCCATGCTGCAACCAAAACGCACGAAGTTCCGCAAGCAGCACAAGGGCCGCAACCGCGGCCTGGCGCAGGCCGGCAGCGATGTCAGCTTCGGTGAGTACGGCCTCAAGGCGACCACCCGCGGACGGCTCACCGCCCGGCAGATCGAGGCGGCGCGTCGCGCCATCAGCCGTAAGGTCAAACGCGGCGGCAAGCTGTGGATCCGCGTCTTCCCCGACAAACCCGTCTCCAAGAAGCCCTTGGAGGTACGCATGGGTAAGGGCAAAGGCAACGTCGAGTACTGGGTCGCCCTCGTCCAGCCGGGGAAGGTGCTCTACGAGATCGAAGGGGTTCCTGAGGAGCTGGCGCGTGAGGCGTTCGGCCTGGCGGCCGCCAAGCTGCCGGTGCTGACCAGCTTCTCGAAGCGGACGGTGATGTGATGAAAGCGAAAGACCTCAGAAAGAGCAGCCCCGAGGACCTCAGCAAGCAGCTCGAGACGCTGCTGCGCGAGCAGTTCAATCTGCGGATGCAGAAGGGGATGGGTCAGCTCTCGCGGCCATCGCAGGTACGCGCGGTACGTCGCGACATCGCCCGGGTCAAGACGATCATTCACGAGATGCAAGCGGGTGGCGGTCGATGAGCGCAGAAGAGAAGGGCAACCGTAGGTTGAGCGGGCGCGTGGTCAGCGACGCCATGGACAAGACCATTACCGTGCTGGTGGAGCGGCGTGTGCAGCATCCGCTTTACGGCAAGTTCATCCGCCGTTCGACCAAGGTGCACGCCCACGATGAGGACAATGCCTGCGGCCGGGGTGACTGGGTGACCGTCGAGCAATGCCGGCCCCTGTCGAAGACCAAGAGCTGGCGCTTGGTGGAGATCATCGAGAAGGCGCGCTGAGCGCAGAGACAGTGACGGCGGGTGCCTGCCTGGGACCCGCGCAGCGACTCAGAGGATTAAGACCATGATTCAGATGCAGACGAATCTGAGCGTTGCCGACAACAGCGGCGCCAAGCGCGTGCAGTGCATCAAGGTGCTCGGCGGCTCGCATCGCCGTTACGCCGCCATCGGCGACGTGATCAAGGTCGCGGTCAAGGACGCGATCCCGCGCGGCAAGGTCAAAAAGGGTGACGTCTACAATGCGGTGGTGGTGCGCACCCGCAAGGGCGTCCGGCGCCCCGATGGTTCGGTGATCCGCTTCGACGGCAACGCCGCGGTGCTGCTCAACAACCAGCTCCAGCCCATCGGGACCCGCATCTTCGGACCGGTGACGCGCGAGCTGCGCGGCGAGAAGTTCATGAAGATCATCTCGCTCGCACCGGAAGTGCTGTGAAGGGTTAAGGCCATGCGCAAGATCAGAAAAGGCGACGACGTCATCGTCCGCTCCGGCAAGGACAAGGGTAAGCGCGGCACCGTGCTGCGCGTTGTCGACGACGAGCACGTGATCGTCGAGAACGTCAACCTAGTCAAAAAGCACCAGAAGCCGAACCCTCAGCGCGGCGAGCCCGGCGGGATCATCAGCAAGGAGATGCCGCTGCATATCTCCAACATCGGGCTCTATAACCCGGTGAAGGGCGGTGCCGACCGGGTTGGTTTCAAGTTCCTCGAGGACGGCCGCAAGGTGCGGGTGTTCAAGTCCAACGGCGAAGTCGTTGACGTGTGAGTGGTTCAGTCATGTCCAGGTTGCAGACAGAGTATCGGGAGAAGATCGTCGGCCAGCTCATGGAGCGGTTCGCCTATCCGACCGTGATGCAGGTGCCGAAGATCGAGAAGATCACCCTGAACATGGGCGTCGGTGAGGCGATCGCCGACAAAAAGATCATGGATAACGCCGTTGGCGATCTGCGTGCCATCTCGGGTCAGCAGCCGATCGTCACCAAGGCGCGCAAGTCCGTCGCGGCGTTCAAGATCCGCGAGGGCTGGCCGATCGGGTGCAAGGTGACGCTGCGGCGTGAGCGCATGTACGAGTTCCTCGATCGGCTGATCAACATTGCCATCCCGCGTATCCGCGACTTCCGCGGGCTGAATCCCAAGGGCTTCGACGGGCGTGGCAACTACAGCATGGGCGTGCGCGAGCAGATCATGTTTCCGGAGATCGACTACGACAAGATCGATGCCCTGCGCGGCCTGGACATTACGATCACGACCACCGCCCGCACCGACGATGAGGGGCGCGCGCTGCTCGAGGCATTTCGATTCCCCTTCAGGACCTGAGATCGGATTATGGCGAAGAAGAGCATGGTGGCGCGCGAGGTCAAGCGTGCCAAGATCGCGGCGAAGTATGCCGCCCGGCGCGCGGCGCTCAAGACGGTGATTAACGACCGCAGCGCGAGCGGCGAGGCGATCGACGAGGCCCTGCGCAAGCTCCAGGCCTTGCCGCGAGACGCGGGTCCGACCCGTCAGCAGCGGCGCTGCCGAGTGAGCGGGCGGCCCCATGCCGTGTATCGAAAGTTCGGGCTCTCCCGCAACAAGCTGCGCGAGGCCACCATGCGCGGGGATGTCCCCGGGCTTGTGAAGGCGAGCTGGTAGATTGGTTGCGGTCCCCACCCCGCGGACCGGGGCGGGGGACCTTGTTCCACATCGTGGGTATCGCGCCCCGCGGGCGGTCTGACCCCAGGAGTCGTCAATGAGTATGTCGGATCCTATTGCGGATATGCTGACGCGCATCCGCAACGGTCAGGTGCGCGGCAAGGTGACCATCACCATGCCGGTGTCCAAGCAGAAGCTCGCCATCGCCAGTCTGCTCAAGGACGAGGGTTACCTCGCCGATGTGTCGGTACAGGGTGAAGGGCCCAAGGGCGAGCTCGTCATCAAGCTCAAGTACCACCGCGGTCGCCCTGTCATCGAGTACCTCAAGCGGGTCTCCCGGCCTGGTCTGCGCATCTATCGCAGCAAGGACGAGCTGCCGAAGGTCTGGGGCGGGCTGGGCGTCGTCGTCGTCTCCACCTCCAAGGGTGTGATGACCGACCGCGCGGCCCGCGCCGCCGGTCACGGCGGCGAGATCCTCGCCTACGTGGCCTAAGTCGGGAGGATTCGAACGATGTCACGTATTGCAAAGGCGGCGATCCCCGTGCCCGCGAACGTCACCGTGGAGATCGACGGGCAGGACGTCCGGATCAAGGGGCCCAAGGGCGCGCTCGGCTGGACCGTCCACCCGAAGGTGGGTGTCGAGCAACAAGGCCGGGAGCTGAAGATCACCCCCCGCAGCGAGGGCCAGGATGCCTGGGCGCTCGCCGGCACCACACGGGCCTTGATCAACAACATGGTGATCGGCTGCGGGACCGGTTTCGAGCGTAAGCTCACGCTGGTCGGGGTCGGTTACCGCGCGCAGGCCCAGGGGGCGAGCCTGAATCTGAGCCTCGGCTTCTCGCACCCGGTGAGCTACGCGGTGCCCGAGGGGATCGAGATCACCACCCCGAGCCAGACCGAGATCCTGGTGCGGGGTGCGGACAAGCAGCGCGTCGGCCAGGTCGCCTCGGAGATTCGTGCCTATCGTCCGCCCGAGCCGTACAAGGGCAAGGGCGTGCGTTATGCCGATGAGCAGGTCCTGCGCAAAGAAGCGAAGAAGAAGTAAGGGGGGTATCGCGATGGACAAGAAACAGGCCCGTCTGCGTCGTGCCACGCGCGCCCGCGCGAAGATCCGCGAGCTGGGTGCCTACCGGCTGTGTGTGTTCCGCACCCCTCGTCATATGTACGCCCAGGTGATCTCACCCGACGGCGGTCAGGTGGTCGCCGCGGCCTCCACCGTGGAGAAGGCGCTGCGCCAGTCGGTCGAGGGGCACGCCGGCAATGCCGCGGCGGCTGCCTTGGTGGGTCGCGCGATCGCCGAGCGTGCCAAATCGGCAGGGGTGGAGAAGGTGGCGTTCGACCGTTCTGGCTTCCGTTACCACGGTCGCGTCAAGGCACTGGCCGACGCCGCCCGTGAAGGCGGACTGGTTTTTTAAGGGCTGAGATATGGCTAGTTACAATCCCAAGCCGGAAGGCGACGATCTCCTCGAAAAGCTGGTGGCGGTCAACCGCGTCGCCAAGGTTGTCAAGGGTGGCCGGCAGTTCGGTTTTTCGGCGCTGACCGTTGTCGGTGACGGCAAGGGCCGCGTCGGGTTCGGGACCGGCAAGGCACGCGAGGTGCCGGTGGCCATTCAGAAGGCGATGGAGAGCGCGCGTAAGAACATGATCGACGTGAAGCTCAAGGGCTCCACCCTGCAGTACCCGATGATGGGGCGGCACGGCGCGGCCAAGGTCTTCATGCAACCGGCCTCCGACGGTACCGGGATCATCGCCGGTGGGGCCATGCGCGCCGTGTTTGAGGTGGTCGGCGTGCAGAACGTGCTGGCGAAGTGCATCGGCACCAACAATCCGATGAATGTCGTGCGCGCGACGATCAACGGGCTCGGCATCATGACCGATGCTCAGGCCATCGCCGCCAAGCGCGGCAAGACGGTCGAGGCGATCCTGGGGTAAGTCATGGACGCGAAGAAAATGATGAAGGTCAAGCTGGTGCGCAGCGTGCACGGCCGCCTCGCCGCCCATAAGGCGTGCGTTCGCGGGCTGGGGCTGCGCCGTATGCACCACGTCGTCGAGGTCGAGGACACCCCCGCCACGCGCGGGATGGTGAACAAGGTCTCCTACATGGTGAAAGTCCTGGGGGATTCCTGACATGCGTATGAATGACATGCGGCCTGACGCCGGCAGCCGGCAGGCCCCGAAGCGGCTAGGCCGCGGAGTCGGAAGCGGGCTCGGCAAGACCGGCGGGCGTGGCCATAAGGGCCAAAAGGCAAGGGCCGGCGGATTCCACAAGGTCGGGTTCGAGGGCGGCCAGATGCCCCTGCAGCGGCGGCTGCCGAAGATCGGTTTCCGCTCGCGTAAGCAGCTCACCACCGACGAGATCCGCCTGCACGAGCTCAACCGGGTGACCGGCGATCTCGTCGACCTCGAGAGTCTGCGCGCGGCCAACCTGATCGACCGTAGCGTCACGCGCGTGAAGATCATCGCGAGCGGCACCGTCGAGCGGGCCTTCACCATCCGCGGCATCGGGGTGACCAAGGGGGCCCGTGCCGCCGTCGAGGCCGCGGGCGGCACCATCGAGGGCTAACCAGAGGTCCAGACCCCAATGGTCAGGAACACTTCCTCAATGGTCGATTCGATCAGCGGGCTGGGGCGGCTCACCGAGCTGCGTCAGCGCCTGCTGTTCGTGCTCGGCGCGCTGCTGGTCTACCGCATCGGCACGTTCATCCCGGTGCCGGGGGTCAACCCGGAGGCGCTCGCGATCCTTTTCGACCAGCACCAGGGGTCGATGCTCGACCTTTTCAACATGTTCTCGGGCGGCGCCCTCGAGCGCGCGAGCCTGTTCGCGCTCGGCATCATGCCGTACATCTCCGCGTCGATCATCATGCAGTTGATGACGGCGGTCGTCCCGAAGCTTGAGCAGTTGAAGAAAGAGGGCGAGGCCGGCCGGCGCAAGATCACCCAGTACACCCGTTACGGGACGCTCGCGTTGGCGACCTTTCAGGCGATCGGCATCTCCATCGCCCTGCAGGGACAGTCGGCCGGTGGGTCGGCGATTGTGGTGCAGTCCGGCTACGGCTTCGTGTTCACCGCGACCATTTCACTGGTCACCGGGACGATGTTCCTCATGTGGCTTGGTGAGCAGATCACCGAACGGGGTATCGGCAACGGTATCTCGCTCATCATCTTCGCCGGCATTGTCGCTGGGCTGCCAGCCGCAATCGGCGGGACCTTGGAGCTGGTGCGCACGGGCGAGATGAATGCCATCGCGGTGCTCGCCCTCTTTGTCCTGGCGCTTGGTGTGACGGCGTTTGTGGTGTTCGTTGAGCGCGGGCAGCGCAGGATCACCGTCAACTACGCCCGCCGACAGCAGGGTCGCCGATTGCTGGCGGCGCAAAGCACCCACCTCCCGCTCAAGCTCAATATGGCGGGCGTGATCCCTCCCATCTTCGCCTCCAGCATCATCCTTTTCCCCGGAACGCTCGGGCAGTGGTTCGGCAGCTCGGAGGATATGCGCTGGCTTGCCGATATCGCCGCCAAGCTGTCGCCGGGTGAGCCCGTGTACGTGCTGCTGTATGCGGTGGCGATTGTCTTCTTCTGCTTCTTCTATACCGCGCTGGTATTCAACGCCAAAGACACTGCGGACAACCTGAAGCGCTCGGGCGCCTTCATCCCAGGGATCCGCCCGGGTGAGCAGACGGCGCGCTACATCGACGGTGTGATGACGCGGCTCACTGCGGCCGGCGCCATCTACATCACGGCGGTGTGCCTGCTGCCCGAGTTCCTGATCGTGGGCTGGAACGTACCCTTCTACTTCGGTGGGACCTCGCTGCTCATCGTCGTGGTGGTGACCATGGATTTCATGGCGCAGGTCCAGGCCCATCTGATGTCGCATCAATACGAGGGCCTGATGAAGAAGGCCAACCTCAAGGCGCCCGGCGCGGGGTTTCTGCGCTAGCGGTGAGGCGCATTTCGCTGGAGAGAGAACATGAAAGTCAGGGCTTCGGTCAAGAAGGTGTGCCGCAATTGCAAGATCATTCGCCGCAACGGCGTGGTCCGCGTCATTTGCAAGGACCCCAAGCACAAGCAGCGGCAGGGCTGATCGGCTTGGTTGACTTCTTGTCCAAAACTGGTATTCTGCGCGGTTTTCGCTCCGCGCCTCTGCGCACTTGGAGATAGACGAGCATGGCCCGTATTGCCGGTGTCAACATCCCCGACCGCAAGCACGCGGTGATCGCCTTGACCGCGATCTACGGCATCGGTCGAACCCGTGCCGCGCAGATCTGCGAAGCCGCTGGCGTCGCGAAGGATGTGCGCATCCATACCCTCTCGGAAGAAGAGGTGGATCGGCTGCGCGCTGAGGTCGGCAAGCTTACCGTGGAGGGTGACCTGCGACGCGAGGTCTCGATGAACATCAAGCGGCTGATGGACCTTGGCTGCAACCGGGGCATCCGGCATCGCCGCGGGCTGCCCGTGCGGGGCCAGCGCACCCGGACCAATGCGCGCACCCGCAAGGGACCGCGCCGCCCGATCAAACGCTGAGCCAGCGAGGCTGGCGGAGCACCCCAGACGCCCTGTGCGTCCCCGATGCGTGGATTGAGAGCTGATGGCTAGACCGACGACCCGTGTCAAAAAGAAGGTGAAGAAGCAGGTGGCGGATGGGATAGCCCATGTCCACGCCTCCTTCAATAACACCATCATCACGATCACCGACCGCCAGGGTAATGCACTCGCCTGGGCGACCTCCGGGGGATCGGGATTCCGTGGCTCCCGCAAGAGCACGCCCTTCGCGGCCCAGGTCGCCGCGGACCGGGTGGGCCAGGCGGTCAAGGAGTACGGGGTGCGCAACCTCGACGTCAACGTCAAGGGACCTGGTCCCGGCCGTGAGTCCGCGGTGCGCGCGCTCAACAACGCCGGGTTCAAGATCACCAGCATCACCGACGTTACGCCCATTCCCCACAACGGCTGTCGCCCGCCCAAGAAGCGCCGGGTCTAGGCGCCGAGCTAGGAGCCCCAATGGCAAGGTATACAGGTCCAACCTGCAAGCTGGCTCGCCGCGAGGGGACCGACCTCTCGCTTAAGAGCCGTGCCCGCTCACTCGACACCAAGTGCAACCTGGAGAAGGTCCCGGGTCAGGCGGGGGACCGCCGTCGGCGTCTCTCCGACTACGGGGTGCAGTTGCGCGAGAAGCAAAAGGTCCGGCGCATCTACGGCATCATGGAGCGCCAATTCCGTAACTATTACAAGAAGGCCGCGGCCGCCAAGGGTGCGACGGGCGAGAATCTGCTACGCATCCTCGAGCGGCGCCTCGACAACGTCGTCTATCGAATGGGGTTCGGGGCCACCCGCGCCGAGGCACGACAGTTGGTCAGCCACAAGGGGATCTTGGTCAACGGCAAGATTGTCAACGTCCCCTCGTTCCAGGTGGGGGAGGAGGACCAGATCGAGGTCCGCGAGAAGGCCAAGAAGCAGGTTCGGGTGCAGAACGCCGTGGCGCTGGCGGAGCAATACGGCTTTGCCGATTGGATCGAGGTGGACACCACTGCCCTAAAGGGGATCTTCAAGCGCGTCCCGGACCGGTCAGACCTACCCGCCGATATCAATGAAAGCCTGATCGTCGAGTTGTACTCGAAGTAAGGGCAGGACGAGGGCTCTCGCATGGCTGACGCTGTTAGCGACTTCCTCAAACCGCGGATCGTCAAGGTCGAGCCGGTCGACGGGAGGCGCAATCACGCCCGGATCTCACTGGAGCCGCTGGAGCGAGGCTTCGGGCACACGCTCGGCAACGCGCTGCGGCGGGTGCTACTGTCCTCCATGTCGGGGTGCGCGGTCACCGAGGCAGAGATCCAGGGCGTGCTGCACGAGTACACCACCCTCGAGGGGGTGCAGGAGGACGTCCTCGAGATCCTGCTCAACCTCAAGGAGCTCGCGATCTCGATCCAGGGCAAGGACGAAGCGACCTTTACGCTGTCCAAAAGCGGTCCGGGCCCGGTCACCGCGGCGGATATCACGCTCGACCATTCCGCCGAGATCGCCAACCCCGGTCTGGTTATCGCCAACATCACGGGGGACGGGTCGCTCAGCATGACGCTGACGGTCCGCCGCGGGCGCGGCTACGAGCCGGCGACCCAGCGCGAGCAGGACAGCGGTGAGGATCGCCCGATCGGTAAGCTCCAGCTCGACGCATCCTACAGCCCGGTACGCCGGGTAGCGATCGATGTGCAGTCCGCCCGTGTCGAGCAGCGTACGGACCTCGACCGCCTCGTCATCGATCTGGAGACCAATGGGACCGTCGAGCCCAAGGTGGCAATTCAGCGGGCCGCGGCCATCCTGCGTGATCAGCTCACGAGCTTTGTCGCGCTGGAGGGGACGGCCCCGGAGGAGGGGGAGGAGGACTACGGCCTGGAGCCCGGGGCGGGCATGGACCCGATTCTGCTGCGCCCGGTCGACGACCTCGAGCTCACCGTCCGTTCCGCCAATTGTCTCAAGGCCGAGAACATTTACCTGATCGGCGACCTGATCCAGCGCACCGAGGTGGAGCTGCTCAAGACGCCGAACCTGGGGAAGAAGTCGCTCACCGAGATCAAGGACGTGCTCGCCACCCGCGGGCTGTCGCTCGGGATGCGGCTGGAGAACTGGCCGCCCGAGAACATCGACGAGCTCGCCGTGAAGTGATCCCCAGGGTCGGCCGGCCCTTCGGCTGATCGACTTGGGCTCAGGGCGCGGCGCTCGCGCGTCACCAACCAACCGTCGGAATCGAAGTCATGCGTCACCGTAAAGCCGGAAGGCAATTCAGCCGCACCAGCGCGCACCGCGAGGCCATGTTCCGCAACATGGCCAACTCGCTGTTCCGCCACGAGCTGATCAAGACGACCCTGCCCAAGGCTAAGGAGCTGCGCCGGGTCGCCGAGCCCCTCATTACCCTGGCCAAGACCGATTCCGTCCACAAGCGGCGCCTGGCCTTCGCGCGGCTGCGTGACAAGGAGACCGTCGGCAAGCTGTTCGTCGAGCTGGGACCCCGGTATCAGGCTCGCCCGGGCGGCTACCTGCGTATCCTGAAGTGCGGCTTTCGCCCCGGCGATGCCGCCCCCATGGCCTACGTCGAACTGGTCGATCGGCCGCTGGCGGCCGCCGTCGAGGGCGAGGACTGACGGGGATCGTGGCTCACCGCGACAGACCGGGCCCAGGCCCGGTTTTTTGTTGGCGTCGATGGTCATGATTCGGCAGATCGCCCTGATCACCGATTTCGGACCCGGCCCCTACGTCGGGCAGGTCCGGCTACGCCTGGGTGCGCTCGTCCCGGGGGTCCCGGTGGTCGACCTGGTGGCCGACCTGCCGCCCTTCCGTCCCGAGCTTGCGGCCTATCTGCTGCCGGCCCTGGCGCGCGATCTCCCCCAGGGCACGCTCTACCTCTGCGTGGTCGACCCGGGTGTCGGCGGCGCGCGTGCCGCCTTGGCCCTCGACGTCGGCGCCGACTGGTACGTTGGGCCCGACAACGGCCTGCTCGCCCTCGCCGCGCGCCGGGCCGGAGCCGCTTGCCTGCACCGGGTCGAGTGGCGCCCGGAGCGCCTATCGGCGAGCTTCCACGGGCGCGACCTCTTCGCCCCCATCGCGGCCCTGATCTGTCAGGGGCGCGTGCCGATGTCTGTCCCGCTGCCCCTGACCGAGATGGTCGGGGCCGGCTGGCCGGACGCGTGTCCCCTGGTGATCTACGTCGACCGTTACGGCAACCTGATGACCGGTCTGCGGGGTGACGGGGTGGATCGCGCCGCGGTGGTCACCGCCGGGGGTGTCGGGTTGCGGTTCGCCCCCAGCTTCTGCGCGGTCCCGACCGGGACCGCCTTCTGGTACGAGAACGCCTTCGGCCTCGTGGAGCTCGCGGTGAACCAGGGCCGCGCCGATCTCGTCCTCGGTCTGGGTCCGGGCGACGCCGTGGCGGTGAGTCCCGCTCCCGATGCCTAGCCTTGGGGGCAGCGCCGGTCGTGCTCGCACGGTCGTCACAGTTACGTCGTAACCTCAAGCCCAGTGAGCGGCAGTTAGGCCAGCAAGCGATGACGATTCACACCACACCCCGCCAGATGGCGCGCCTGGAGGCCCAGCTTTTGGGCCTACGCGCCGGGGCGCTCAGGCTCGAGCAGGCCTACGCCGAGGAGCTCGCCCAGATCGAGCCGAGCTACCGAGCCAGCGCGCGCAATTTTTTGCACTACTTGAGCGTCCGCCAGCACGACATCCGCGGTCTGCAACAGGATCTCGCCTCGCTGGGTCTATCCTCCCTCGGGGTCCTCGAGCCGCATGTGATGGCGAGCCTCAACTCGGTGATCGGCGTGATTGAGGAGCTCGGCCGCAAGCGGCTCGGGGAGGTACCGGAGGCCCCGGTGGATTTCCGCACCGGCCCGATGCTCCTGCGCGACCACACCCGCGTCCTGCTGGGGCGCGACCCGCGCAACCGGTTCGTGCGCATCATGGTGACCATGCCTGGTGAGGCGGCGCACAATCCACAGCTCGTCCAGGAGCTCTTGCTCGCCGGGATGGACGTGATGCGGATCAACTGCGCCCATGACGGCCCCGAGGAATGGGCCGCGATGGTTGCCAACCTGCGCCAGGCGGAGCGGGCGGTGGGGCGGAGCTGCCGAATCCAGGCGGACCTCGCGGGACCCAAGCTGCGCACCGGTCGCATCCGCCCCTGCGGCCGGGTGATCAAGATCCGCCCCCAGCGCGACGCCTTCGGGCGGGTCAGCCTCGCCGGGCGCGTCTGGATTCGCGGTCCCGCCGACTGCGCGCCGCGGCCTCGCGATCTGCGCTTTCAGCTCACGGTCGACGGCGGCCTGGTGGCGAGCTGTGCCGAGCGCGATCTCATTCGCTTCACCGATGCCCGCGGGCAGCTCCACGAGCTGCGGGTGGTCGAGCGGCGCGGGGACGCCCTGGTGGCCGAGGCGGATCGCACGGCCTACGTCGAAGACGGCACCCTGGTGACCGCGGTGCGCGCCGGCGAGTCGATCGCGGAGGGCCGGGTGGTCGGAGTGCCGGAGGTCGTCAACCCGATCCTGTTGATGCCCGGCGATCGCCTGGAGCTGACCCGTGCCGACGAGCCGGGCGCCGGCGCCGAGCGCGACGGGTTGGGGCGGATGATCGGTCCCGCGCGCATCCATTGCACCCTGGAGGCCGCCTTCGCGCAGGTCGAGCCTGGACAAGCGGTGTGGCTCGACGACGGAAAGATCGGCGGCATCGTCCGTGACAACGACGGCGAGCGCATCGGCGTCGAGATCACCCACACCGGCCCCGAGGGCGCCAAGCTCCGCGCCGAGAAGGGGATCAACTTCCCCGACACCCGGCTCGCGACCTCGGCCCTCACCGACAAGGACCTGGCGGATCTGGAGCAGGTCGTCGGCTGGGCGGACATGGTCGCCCTCTCCTTCCTGCGCGGCCCGCAGGACGTCGAGCAGCTCCACGATGTCCTCTACCGGCTCGGGGCGAGCCACCTCGGGGTGGTGCTCAAGATCGAGAACCGCCAGGCGTTCGAGAACCTGCCGCGCATCCTCCTCGCCAGCCTGCGCTCACCGCCAGTCGGGGTGATGGTCGCCCGCGGCGACCTGGCGGTGGAGGTCGGCTTCGAGCGGCTCTCGGAGGTTCAGCAGGAGATCCTCTGGCTGTGCGAGGCGGCCCACGTCCCGGTGATCTGGGCCACCCAGATCCTAGAGGGCATGGCGAAAAAGGGGGCACCCTCACGGGCCGAGGTCTCGGATGCCGCCATGAGCATCCAGGCCGAGTGCGCGATGCTCAACAAGGGCCCGAACATCGTCAGCACGGTGCGCTTCTTGAACGGCATCATCGACCGCATGGACGAGCACTACGTCAAACGGCGCGCGACTCTTCGCAAGCTCTCGGTCGCTCAGCTCTGACCCAGCGTGACCGGCGGCGACCGCTGGAGAGCGCCGCTGTCCTCAGGCGTTGGCCCGTCGCAGCCGGGCCTCGACCCGCGCCCGGTTGATGACCTCGGGGTCAAGGATTTGCGGGTAGAGCCGCCACAGGGCGTCGACCAGCACGGCGTGGCGCTGCGCCGCCCGTTCGAGCCGCGCGCGCAGGGCCTCGTCGAGCCCCGAGAGTGTGAGTAGATAGGGGGCGAGCCAGTCGACGTAGTCGGCCACCAGCTCGCGGTCCTCGCGCTGTGGCCACTCGGTGCGAAGCGGCAGAACTGGGAAGTCCGCCGCGGGCAGACGGCGCCCTGCGAGCTCGGGTGGGGGCGCATCAGGGAGCCCTTCGGCGGTATCGGCCTCGCGCCGGAACCACTGGCGGTTGAGCCGTCGCCCGGCGGCTCCCTGCACCAGGCGCTCCAGGGCCTCGGCGTGATGGAAGCGGCCGCTGGCGTCGCGCTCGGGGATCCCTTTCGCCAGCAGCCGGGCCGAGACGAAGGCCCGCTCGCCCCGTCCCCCCGCGGTCCAGTCCGGGCTCCCGAGCGCGGTCAGCTCGCTGTCGGGCAGAGCGGTGGCCAGCAGTGCGAGCGGCATCTGGTCCTGGTCGAGCAGCCAAAGCTCGCGCTCGGGTGCGAGCGGGAAGGGCAGATCCAGCAGACCGGTCTGCACCGCATCGATCAGCTCGTCGGCGACCGCCAGCATGTGGCCGACGTCGAGGATCGGGTTGAGCGGCACACGGCTCATCCCGGTCGTCTCCGACCACACCCCGAAGCGGAAGAACTGGGCCTCCTCCCGGTGGCCGTCGCGGCTCCACAGCCCGCGCGGCGGGTGGGCGAGGACCTGGAGCTGCCAGTGGCTGCCGTCGAAGCTCAGCGCGCGACCCTGAGTCGTGCGCACGACGGCGACCACCCCGAGGAAGGGATTGACGCGGCGCAGTCCATAGCGGGCGACGCCCGCCGCGTTCGAGGCCATCAGCTGCCCGCTTGCGCCATCAGGTGCTGGAAGAGGGTGCGGAACCGAGCTGGATCCCGGTCGGCGAAGATCGGGTCGTTGACCTTGGGGGCGGCGGCCTCGATCGCGCGCCAGTCCGCCTCGCTCAGGCGCTCGCGGGCGAAGGGAAAGACCTCGGTCTCCTCCAGGTCAGCGTGCCGGCGCAGGGTGCTGACGAGGTCTCGGCCAAGGCGCTCCACCTCCTCGCGCAACAAGACCTCCCCGTGGATGATGCCTTCGAGGGATTGGCGGAAGCGTTTGTTGAGCTGGCTGAGCAGCACGTGCTGATGGCTCAGCACGTCGATCGGTCGGCGCTTCTCCTCGCCGAGCTCGAGCAGCCGCGCGAAGATCACCTCTTCGGTCGGGTGATGCACTTGGTCGGCATAGCTCTCGAGATACTCGAGCATCTCGCACATCAGCTCATAGTCGGGCTCGATGCCGCCATGGAACTGGTCGAGCAGGGTGTCGAGCAGATCGAGTAGGCGTGTGAGGTGTCGATGGTCCTGCTCAAGCTGGTCCAGTAGCCGGGACATAGGTCCTCCTCGGCGTGCGGATCGGCGCCGCGCACGGCGGCGGGGTTGGGTTAAGTATCACAACCCCGGGCGCCATTCCAAAGGGGCCGGGCCCTGATCGTTCCAACCGGCGGGAGAAAAACGGGCTCGGGGCTTCCGGTGAGGCATCGGAAAGGCTATAAGACGGCGTCTTCCCAGCTCCGGCACGAGGCGGGCCGACCAGCATGACCGAAGCAGACCGTAGGGCGCACTTCCGTTATCGCGATCCGGAGAGCACCACCGTGCGGCTGACGGTCAAGCAGGGGGGGGCCGAGCGGCCGTTGACTGCACTGCTGGTCAATGAAAGCTACTCCGGCCTGGCATGCGTGTACGTCGGTGCGCCGCTCGACGTCGACAGTGAGCTGATCTGGCGGGAGACGCTGGATATCGCCACCCCCTGCCGAGTCACCCGATGCGAATCGCTCTACCAGGACGTCTACCTGCTCGGCTTGCAGGTCGCCGGTTAGCCGCACACCTCGGACGGGGATTCTTGGCCATCTCCGCCAAGCATGGGCCCTAGCCGATCGACAGCGTCCACAGGAGCAACCAGGCGCCGATCAGCCCGCCCAGCAGGGCGCTGAGGACGAGCGCCAGCCAACCGAAGCGGCGCTGGGCAGTGACCGCCTGTAGGTTCTCCTCGATGCCTTGCTTCATCTCGCTCCGCAGGCGTTCCATGTTGGGCGCCAGCTTGGCCCTGACTCGCTGCTCGACCAGGCGGTTGACCTCGCCCTGATCGATCGCGGGCTCCCGCTGTGCCCGCCTCGCCTCGGTGCGCAGGTCCGTGACCTCCTTGGTGAGCTGCTTGACGGCCTCGCCGATGCGGTCGAGCTCGGCACCGGTGTCCCGCTGGCTGACTACCCGCTGCTGGATCTCGCTCAGTGCGCCGGCCCGCCGTGCCTGCTGCAAGGCCATCTCCGAGCGGTGCAGCGCCTCATCCGCCCGCTGCATGACGCGGTCGAGCTTGAGGTTGACCTCCTGGAGCTGCCGCCCAGCGGCGGCGCTCGCCGGCAGCGCGGAGACGGCCGCCGCCTGCTCGCGCCCGGCGGCGAGCGCATCCGCGCGCTTCATCAGGGTCTCGATCTCTGGGTTAGACCCAGGTCGGCGCCTGCTCTTGAATGCCTCCGCCGCCCTGGGAATCTGGGCCCGGGCGGCGGCCACCAGCTTGACCATGGGGTCGGAGATTGAGACCGTCCCGGCGATCGCCTGGTTGAGCATGTTCTCGACCTTCCAGGCCATCTCGGAGAGGTCGAGCGCCCGGACCATGCGCCCGCTGCCCTTGAGCGTGTGGAAGCTGCGGCGGATCTCGGTGAGTGCCTTCTTGTCGCCCGGATCGGCCGTCCAGTCCTTGAGGTGCCTGTCGATGGTAGCGACGAGCTCTCCTACCTCCTCCACGAAGACGTCGACGATCTCGTCCTCGGTGGTCGGGATGTGCCAACGATCTTGAGCCATAGGGCAAGCCTCCCGCAGGTCAGGTGCGCGTCTTCAAGCCCGACGCGGCCGATTGGCGATCCATGGAGCCCCAGGGCGCGGCATACGAGGCGGCCGGGCCCGCTTACCGATACTCTGGGCCGGCCTAGGCGGCGGGACAGGGTCGGCCCCGTGCTGCCAAGCCGGGTTCGGGACCTGGCCCGGCGAGCTTCTCGCCCCTCACCGCTCAACGCCGACCGCTGACCGCGAAGGCCTGGTTCTCGCCAACTATTCCCTAACCATCACCCACGATCAATGCCGGCGCCCGCCGAGCCAGCGCCAGGCGATCCCAGCGGGCGCGCTGCCGCCGGTCTGGACGTAGCACAGGGCATGGTGGTTGAGCAGCGTCCAGCGCATCCGCGAGCGGGCACCGGCGTTGCCGCAGAAGAGCAGGCGGTCGCCTCTTTGCAGCCTTCGACTGCCCGCCGGCAGCAGCTCGCGGTCGCCGCCGCGGGCGAGCATCAGGGCGATCGCCGGCAGCCGTGCGTCGCGGTCGCGCGGGTCTTGCAGCAGATTTCCGAGGGTGGTGGGGTTCCCCCGCAGGGCGGCGTCCCAGACGGCGAGCGCGTCGTCCTCATCGACGCGGACCTCCCACACCTCCGGCACCTGCTCGTCGACGAGGGCGGCGATCCGGCTCACCAGCTCGCAGGCCCAGGTGTCCTCCTGGTAGCGGGCGTACTGCTCGAACTCGGTCAGCAGCGGAGTCGCCAACAGCACGCGGATGCGGTGGGCGACGATCGAGCTCGGGTGCATGACGATCTGCGCCCCCACCGCCTCGAATAGCTCATGATTGTCGAGGTGGTTCTCGCGGGCGACCACGAAGAGGTCGGGGTTGAGCTGGCGCGCGGTCATGATGATCGAAAGATTATTGGCGTCGTCGTCGGTGCCAGCGAGCAGGGCCACGGCCCGCGCGACCTTGGCCTGCTCCAGGGTCTCGGCCTCGGTCCCGCGGCCTTGTACCCAAGCGGTGGCTGGCGTGCCAGTGCGCTGGGGCTCGGCCTCGACCACCAGCACCTCTACCCCTTGCTCGACCAGATGGCGATACACGGCCTTGCCGAATCGCCCGTACCCGCACAGGATCCACAGCCCCTTCGCCGGCGGATAGATGGGGTCCTTGAGCCGCTCGCCGCCGAGGCCAGTGAGCCACTCCTCCAGCAGCACTAGGCAGGGCGCCTGGATGGCGGTCGCGAGATAGAGCGCGAAGATATCGAAGGGGTCGTAGATATGGTCGGTCCCGAACGAGGCCATGTTGGCCTCGATGTCGTGCGAGTCCGCCCGGCAGATCACCTTGATCTCCGGGTGCATCAGCTTGGTGGCGATGGCGACTTTGAGGTTGGTCTCGTTGACGTTGGTGAGCGCGGCCACGCCCGCGCAGAGCGGGTGGCGCAGGCCCGCTTCGACCAGGTGGGTGGGGCGCCGGACGTCAGCCGCCAATCCCGGCACGTAGAGCCGCAGATTCTCCAACCGCAAGAGCTGAATGCGCTCCTCCTTGATGTCGACCGCCACGACCTGTTGATCGCGCTCGGTGAGTGCGCGCACGAGCACTCCGCCGGTCTCGCCGTAACCGCACACCAGGTAGAAGGGCGTGCGCAGCCGCTGTACGCGGCGGGCGAAGCGCCGCTCGGTCATTGCGCGCTGAAAGGTCTTGTCTTGGAGCAGGGCGATCAGCGTGCCCAAGGAATAGAACCAGACGACGACGGTCGCGTAGATCACGAAGACTAACCAGAGCCGCTGCGCCTCGGTGAATGCCTCGGGGATCTCGCCAAAGCCGATGGTGGTGGCGGTGTAGCTCACCACGTAGAGCGCATGGAAGAAGCTCATCGAGGCGGGATTGCCGGCCGAGTCCTGACCGGGCATCAGGACCAGCCCGAGGACCGCCACGGCATGGGCGAGGATGAGCGCCAGCAGGGGCGTCCGCATGCGCCGAAAGACGAGAAAGGCGATGCTATCCATGGGGCCTGGGTCGCCCGTTGCTCCGCGGGCGGGGCCTAGCGGCGGAGCATCACCGTCTCGACCACCAGCAGGACTACGGAGACCACGTTGGCCATCATCGCCCCGCCCGCGAGGGAGACGATGCTTGCGGTCACCACCGGTGTGAGCCCGACTTCGGTCACGTGGACCGCGATCGCCCAGACCAGGACTGCGGCAATGAGCTGGAGCATGGCGACCAGGCTGGTTGCCAGCAGGACGGCTCCCATCTGGGTGCGGTCGCCGAACTTGAGCACGGTGGCAATCAGGTTGACCACCACCACCGCGAACAGCTCCCACACGTTGTGGTGCGCGGGGTTGTCGAGCTCGCCGACGAAGAACCCGAAATTCAAGGTGAAGGCGAGGACGATAAAGAAACCGAACACGACCTTTTCGGGGTTCACGGGGGTCTCTCCGGTTGCGCTGTTGCGTTGGGTCAGGCCGCGCTCTCGCTCGGCTCGGCGGCCTTGAGCGTGCCGTGCACCAGGACGTTGAGCATGCGCAGGGTCGCGTTGATGGCGGCAAAGACCTGGTTGAAGTGCACCCCGCGGGTGCGCAGCTCCTTGCCCGCTCCCTGCCAGGTGATGATGCATTCGGTGAGGGCATCGGTGCGTCCGCCCTTGGGGATGCGCACCTCGTAGTCGACCAGCTCCGGCAGGATGATGACCCCTCGCTTCAGCACCTTGGAGAGTGCATTCATGAAGGCATCGAAGCCACCGTTGCCGCTGCCGGCGGCGGTGTGGACCTCGTCCATGATGCGGATGCGGATGCTCGCGGTGGACTCCAGATCCATGCTGCTGCTCACGCTGCAGCCGAGGAGCTCGACGTGGTTGTAGTCCTTGCCCTCCAGTACCTCGGCGATGATGAAGGGTAGGTCGTCGGTGGTGATGACGCGCTTGGAGTCGCCGAGCTCGACGATGCGCTGGAGCACCTTGCGCTGGTTCTCCTCGGATAGGCTGATATCGAGCCGCTCCAGGTTCTTGGCGAGCGAGGCCTTGCCCGCCAGCTTGCCGAGCGCGTACTTGCGCCGGCGGGCAAAGCGCTCGGGCGAGAGCCGGGTGTGGTAGAGGCTCGCCTTGCGGTCGCCGTCGGCATGGATCCCGGCGGTCTGGGTGAACACGTCCTCGCCGACAATGGGGGCGTTGTCGGCGATGCGCTTGCCCGAGAAGTACTCCACCAGCTCGCTCACGCTCTTGAGGTGGCGCTCGTCGATGCGCAGCTCCATCCCGAGCTGATCGCGCAGGTTGACGGCGACCTCGGCCAGGCTCGCGTTGCCTGCGCGCTCCCCGAGACAGTTGACCGTGCAGTGGACGGCGGCGGCCCCGGCCTGGGCCGCGGCGAGGACATTCGCGGTGGCGAGCCCGTAGTCGTTGTGGGGGTGGAAGTCGAACCTGAGGCCAGGAAAGCGGCGGATCATGTCCGCCATGGCGGTGAAGACCCGCTCCGGGGTCATCACGCCCAGGGTGTCAGGGAGCATGAAGTGGCCGATGCCGGCGTCGGTCAGCCCATCGACCATGGCATAGACGTAGCCCGGATTGTCCCGGTAACCGTTCGACCAGTCCTCCAGGTACAGGTTGACGCGCAGCCCCGCCGCCTGGGCCAGCCCGATCGCCTCGCGCACGTCGGCGAGGTGCGACTCCAGGGTCTTGCCGAGCTGCTGGCGGCAGTGGTTCTCGCTGCCCTTGGCGAGCAGGTTGATCACCTGACCACCAGCGGTGCGGATCCAGTCGACGCTTCGGCCGCGGTCGACGAAGCCCAGCACCTCGACCCGCCCGGCCAGCCCTTGCCCGTTCGCCCAGTCGATGATGTTGGAGACCGCTGCCAGCTCGCCTTCGGAGACCCGCGCCGAGGCGACCTCGATACGGTCGACCCGCACCAGCTCCAGCAGTGCCTTGGCGATGTTGGTCTTCTCCTCGGGCGAGAACGAGACCCCCTGGGTCTGCTCGCCGTCGCGGAGCGTGGTGTCGAGGATCTCGACGCGCGGCTGCGGCTCGTGCATGACGCTCATCTCATTCCCCGGCCGCCGCCAGGGTGGCGCGCAGGTGCTCGCGCACGGCCTCCTCGCTGGCGTCGAGCAGCACCGAGCGGGTCTCCCGCTCCATCAGGCCGCGCAGCGCGGGCGGGGGCGGGGCCTCGATCCCGATCGCGGCGCGCACCGCCTCGTTGAATTTGGCCGGGTGCGCGGTCGCAAGGCAGACCATGTCATCGCACTCGCCGGCCCCATGCACCCCGACCGCGGTGTGGGGGTCGAGGATGTAGCCGGTCTCGCGGTAGGTCGCGCGGATCTGCTCCAGTGTCTCCTCGTCGCTCGCCGCGGCGGCGTCGAAGTCGCCCGCCACGATCGCATGTTGCTCGGCGCCGACGCGCATTTGACCGCTGCGGCCCATCTCGGCGAGGAGCTCGCCGACCGCCTCCGGCCGCTCGCCGTGCAGATAGTAGAGGTAGCGCTCGAAGTTCGACGCGATCTGGATGTCCATCGAGGGGCTCAGGGTCGGGTGGACCTCACCGGCCGCGTAGACCCCGGTGTGGACGAAGCGGGTCAGGATGTCGTTGCGGTTGGTGGCGATGATCAGCCGGTCGACCGGCAGCCCCATACGCTTGGCGAGATAGCCCGCGAAGATGTCGCCGAAGTTGCCAGTCGGCACCGAGAAGCTGACCCGCCGCTCGGGATCGCCGCCGCTCAGCCGGCCCCAGGCGTAGAAGTAATAGATGGTCTGGGCCAGGATGCGCGCCCAGTTGATCGAGTTGACCGCGCCCAGGTGATGGGCGTCTTTGAAGGCGAGGTCGTTGAACAGGGCCTTGACGATGCGCTGGCCATCATCGAAGGTCCCGCGGATCGCCAGGTTGTGCACGTTGGCGTCGAGCACGGTGGTCATCTGCCGCTCTTGGATCGGCGACACGCGCCCGTGCGGGTAGAGGATGAAAATATGGATGCGGGGCTTGCCGCGCACCCCGGCGATGGCGGCCGAGCCGGTGTCCCCCGAGGTCGCGCCGAGGATGTTGAGCCGGCCACCGTCGCGGGCGAGGAAGTGCGCAAAGAGGTTGCCAAGGAGCTGGAGCGCGACGTCCTTGAAGGCGGCGGTCGGGCCGTGGAAGAGCTCCAGGACCTGGTGGCGGCCGACCCGGACCAGCGGGGTGACCTCCGGGTGCGAGAAGCTCGCGAACGAGTGATTGACCAGGTCCTCCAGCTCCCCGCGGGTCAGCTCCGAACCGACGTAGGGAATGAGGACCTCAACGGCGAGGTCCTGGAAGCGTAGCCGCGCCCAGTCCGCCAGGGTCAGCGGACCGATCTGCGGGATCGATTCGGGCACCAGCAGGCCGCCGTCGGTGCCCAGCCCCATCATCACCGCCTCGGCGAAACCAACCGGCTCGACGCCGCCCCGGGTGCTCACATATCTCATTGTGCGGCCTGCTTGACATCCAGGTCCGGCGCCATCCGGACAGCCGGATAAGGAAAGCGGCTGATTTTGGCCGATGGCTGCTCTGCCTGGCAAATCCCGAGTGGCCCGCGCCTGCTCTGCTCTCGCCCGCCGGGCGCACCAAGAAACGGCGTTGACAGCCTGTTGTGGCGTAAACACAATGGCCGAGGCCCGCGGTTCCGGCAGAAGACGGCGGGTGCAGTATGGGCAAGAGACCGAGAACGACCCTCTGCCAACGACGGCCGGGTACCGGGCGCCGCAACGGGCCCCATCGCCGGCTTCCAAAACAACATCCCCAACCACAGAGGGAGTGTCCACGCAATGACACCCGAGAATCGCTCCGCTTATTGGAAGGCGAATTTGCGCCTCCTTGTCGTCCTTCTGGTTATCTGGTTCCTGGTCTCCTATGGCGCCGGCATCCTATTCGCCGGGCCGCTCAATGCCGTCTCCCTGGGTGGCTATCCGCTCGGCTTTTGGTTTGCACAACAGGGCTCGATCTATGTCTTCCTCGTGCTGATCTTCGTGTATGCCTTCCGCATGAATCAGCTCGACAAGAAATTCGACGTCCACGAAGACTGAGCCCGGGGGCACCAACCATGGATCTCAAGATACTCACGATCATCGTCGTCGGCGCGACCTTCGCGCTCTACATCGGCATCGCGATCTGGGCGCGCGCCGCGACCACCGGCGAGTTCTATGTCGCGGGCAAGGGTGTCCACCCGGTGCTCAACGGCATGGCGACCGCGGCGGACTGGATGTCCGCGGCCTCATTCATCTCGATGGCCGGGCTGATCGCCTTCAGCGGCTTCGATGCCTCGGCCTATCTGATGGGCTGGACCGGCGGCTATGTGCTTCTGGCACTTCTGCTCGCGCCCTATCTGCGAAAGTTCGGTAAGTTCACGGTGCCTGAGTTCATTGGCGACCGCTATTACTCGCAGACGGCCCGCATCGTCGCCGTGGTCTGCCTCATCGTCGCCTCGGTGACCTACGTCATCGGGCAGATGAAGGGCGTCGGTGTCGCCTTCTCGAGCTTCCTGGAGGTGCCCTACACCTGGGGCGTGGTCATCGGGATGGCGATCGTCTTCGTGTACGCCGTTCTCGGCGGGATGAAGGGCATCACCTACACCCAGATCGCGCAGTACGTGGTGCTGATCACCGCCTACACGATTCCGGCCGTCTTCATCTCGCTGCACCTCACCGGTAATCCGCTGCCGCAGATCGGCCTCGGCAGCGAGTATGCGCGCGACGGCGTCGCCAGCGGTGTCCCGATCCTAGCCAAGCTCGATCAGGTCATCACCGATCTTGGATTTGCTGAGTACACGGCGCAGAAAGGCTCGACGATCAACATCTTCCTGCTCACGCTGTCGTTGATGATCGGGACAGCGGGCCTGCCGCACGTCATCATCCGCTTCTTCACCGTGCCCAAGGTCAAGGATGCCCGCTCTTCCGCCGGCTGGGCCCTGGTCTTCATCGCTATCCTCTATACCACTGCCCCCGCCGTCGGCGCCATGGCGCGCCTCAACCTGGTCGACACCATCCAGCCCGGCGAAGTGGGCTCGGCCACCGGCAACATCGAGCTCACGGCCCTGCCGACCTGGATGTTGCGCTGGGAGAAGACCGGACTCCTCAAGTGGGAGGACAAGAACAGCGACGGCCGGCTGCAGTACTACGACGACAAGAACGCTGCGTTTGCCGCCAAGGCCGAGCAGTGGGGCTGGAAGGGCAACGAGCTGACCAAGGTCGACCGCGACATCATGGTGATCGCCAACCCGGAGATCGCCGGTCTGCCGAACTGGGTCATCGCCCTGGTGGCGGCCGGTGGACTTGCTGCGGCCCTGTCGACCGCGGCGGGGCTGTTGCTCGCGATCTCCTCGGCCATCTCGCATGACCTCTTGAAGGGCGTCTTCATGCCCAGCATCTCGGAGAAGGCCGAGCTCCTCGCGGGGCGCATCGCGATGGCCGGCGCCATCCTTCTGGCCGGCTGGTTAGGCATCAATCCACCAGGCTTCGCCGCGGAGGTGGTCGCGCTGGCGTTTGGTCTCGCCGCCTCGTCGATCTTCCCGGCGCTGATGATGGGCATCTTCGACAAGCGCGCGAACAGCATGGGGGCGATCGCCGGTATGCTGGCCGGCCTGACCTTCACGCTGGTCTACATCTTCTGGTTCAAGGGGTGGTTCTTCGTACCCGGTACCAACATGGCGCCGAATACCCCGGATAATTGGCTCCTTGGCATCTCGCCAGAGGCGATCGGTGCGGTCGGTGCGCTGGTGAACTTCGTCGTCGCCTACGTCGTATCGCACGCCACCGCGCCACCGCCGGAGCACATCCAGCACCTGGTTGAGGACATCCGTGTGCCCAAGGGGGCCGGAGAGGCCACCGGGCATTGATCCCGAGCCCAGCCGTCTAGCCTGAAACCCAGCCCCGCCCCGGCGGGGCTTTTTCTTGGGCTTGTGGTGTATCGTTAGCCCGTCAGCCAACCAGAGGGATCCCTCGATGGACGTCGAGCTGCTGGAGATCCGCGACTTCCTCGCCACCCACCACCCCTTCGACCTGCTGCCCGGCGAGGTCCTCGACCAGCTCCCGCGCAAGCTCTCGGTGCGCTATTTTCGCCGGGGCACCCGCTTCCCGCCGCCCGATGCCGACACCCCTTGCCTCTACATCCTGCGGCGCGGGGCAGTCGACCTGCGCGACGCGCGTGGCGAGCTGGTGAGCAAGTTGGCGGAGGGCGATCTCTGCCCGACCCCCTGCCACACCAGCGAGGCCGCGACCTCGTTCAGTGGTGCCACCGCCGAGGACACCCTGGCCTACCTACTCCCCTGCAAAGAGCTGGATCGACTGCGCCGCGAGCATGTCCTGTTTGCTGAGCACTTCGACCACTCGGTCGCCGAGCGCCTGCGCAGCGCCCTTGAGGTGATGCGGGAGGAGCCGACCGCCGGGGCCGGACTGATGACGGTGCGGGTGCACGACCTGATCGGCCGCGCCCTGGTGCGCGCCGATCCCGACACCAGCATCCGCGAGGCCGCGCGGATCATGACCGAGAACCGGGTCTCCTCCCTCATCATTACCGCAGGGGAGCAGCTCGTCGGTATGATCACCGACCGCGATCTGCGTAGCCGCTGCATCGTCGCCGGGCGCTCCTACGATGACCCAGTGCGCTCGATCATGACCGAGCGCTTGCAAACTATCGAGTCCGACACGCTCGGTTTCCAGGCCCTGATCACCATGTCGCGGATCAATGTGCACCACCTGCCGGTCCTCGACCACGGCAAGGTGGTGGGGATGATCTCGACCTCCGACCTGGTGCGCTTCCAGAGCGCCAACGCGGTCTACCTCGTGGGCGACATCCGCAAGGCCCCGAGCCCCGAGGTCCTCGCGCAGATCAGCAGCCGGGTCCCGGAGCTGCAGGTGCACCTCATCACCGGCGGTGCGACCGCCGACCAGGTCGGCCAGGCGGTCACCGCCGTCACCGACGCGCTGACCCTGCGGCTCTTGGAGCTCGCCGAGGAGCAGCTTGGGCCGCCGCCCGTGCCCTATGCCTGGCTGGTCGGGGGCTCGCAGGCCCGGCGGGAGCAGTCGTCCTATTCGGACCAGGACAACGGGCTCCTCTACGCCGACCACGCCAAGCCCGAGGACGAGGCCTACTTTGAGCGGCTCGCGCGCTTCGTCAACGACGGGCTCAACGCCTGCGGCTATTACTACTGTCCAGGCGACGTCATGGCCTCCAACCCCAAGTGGCGCCAGCCCCTACGCATCTGGCGCAAGTACTTCGCCAACTGGATGGAGCGCCCCGAGCCCATGGCGCTGATGCTCTCCAGCGTCTTCTTCGACCTGCGTGCGCTGCACGACACCGAGGGCCTGTACGAGGAGCTGCACGAGTACGTGCTCGACCTCTCCCGGGCCAACCGTATCTTCATCGCCTACATGGTCGCCAATGCCCTCAAGCACCGCCCGCCGCTCGGCTTCTTCCGCAACTTCGTGCTCATTAGCGGCGGCGAGCACGACAACACCCTCGACATCAAGCACCGTGGGATCGTGCCGGTGATCGACCTCGCACGGGTCTATGCGCTGTCCGCCGGGGTGCCCCAGATCAACACCATCGAGCGGCTGGACGCGACCGCCGGCACCCAGGCGGTGAGCCGCGACGGTGCGGCCAACCTCAAGGATGCCTTCCAGTTCATCGCCACGCTGCGCATGCGCCACCAGGCCCGCCAGATCCGGCAAGGCAAGAAGGCGGACAATTACCTCTCCCCCGACGAGATCACCCGGCTGGAGCGCGGGCACCTGAAGGACGCCTTCTCGCTCATCAACACCATGCAGGAGTCCCTCGGCCAGCGCTATCAGGCGGGCCGCTTCGCCTGAGATGGCACCCTGGCCGTTCACGCCGGAGCTCCGCCGCCGCTGGCTCCTGCGCAAGGCGCAGCCCGGCCCGCTGCGGGACTATCTCAGCGTGCCCTGCGCCGCGCCTCGGCTGGACTACCGGCGCGCGACGTACCTCGCGGTGGACCTGGAGACCACCGGCCTCGATCCCAAGCGCGACGACATCCTGAGCATCGGCTACGTCATCCTGCGGGGAAACTCGGTCGACCTCGCGAGCGCTCGCCACCGCCTGGTCCACACCGCCCGCGCCATCCCCGAGGCGAGCGCCGTCATCCACCAGATCACGGACGACCAGGCCGCGCGCGGCGAGCCACTGGAGGCCGTGCTCGCCGACTTCCTCGCCGACCTTGCGGGCAAGGTCATGATCGCCCACCACGCCAGGGTGGAGCAGGGGTTCCTCAGCACCGCTTGCAAGCGCCTGTTCGGTCACGGTTTGGTCGTGCCGATCATCGACACCCAGGCCATCGCCCGGCGCAGCTTCGAGCGCCGTCACCAGGCCTACAAAGGCTCGGACCTGCGTCTGCACAACCTCGGCGAGCGCTACAACCTCCCCCGCAACAAGGCCCACAATGCCCTGAGTGACGCCCTGGCCGCCGCGGAGCTGTTCCTGGCCCAGGCCGCCTATGCCGATGGTGGAAAGGGGGCGCCTTTGCGGGACTTTCTGCAGTAAGCTTTGGTCGACGGGAAGGTTATCCTGAGCTCGTAGCGACCAGGGCCGGGACGTATCAGTCCTTCGCGGCGTGTAGGGCCGTAGGATGCGGTGAGCTTGCGAACCGCATCGCACGCGGTTCGTTATGATGCGGTTCGTTCCTCACCGCATCCTACCGTCCTTGACCCTGGTTCCCGGAAGTGAAGAAGGTGGACGGACATGAACCATCCGCTGGAAGCTGTTACCGATTTCGGTCCTGCTGAGCTCGTTCTCCTTGCCACGATCGTGATCGCCCTTGCAGGTGCCCTATTTGTCGTAGTGAGATTTGCAGGCAGCCGCCAGAGCCCGCGGCTGAAGCGAAAACCGCAACAGACCAGCCCGATCCCCCGCTAGTCCGACGGCGCCCCGAGAGCCGCAAGCGGGATGCTGACCGCGTCGAAGGGTGCGACGGCGACGGGATCATCAAAGGCGAAGCGGCCGATCCTCCGCCAGGATCGGCCTTCCCCCGCGTAGGCCTCGAGGCGGTGGACTTCGACAGGATCTCGCATACCCAATCGGGGACCACCGTAAAGCGCTGGTCCTCTGGAATCTGAGGCGTCCGCTCCCGGCGCCAGCCGGCACCGTCCGGCTACACAGACCTGGGTGTCGCGCACGAAACGCAACTCCAGTTCGTCGATGATCTCGCCGGTCAGGCCCTCGGGGAGGGCCTCGAGCTGCTCGCAAAGGCTGGGGCGAGTCCGTGCATGCATGGCAGGAACGGTTGAGCTGAGCGCGTGCAAGGGCAAGTTTAGCCGGCCGGCGAGCGAGGCGGCGATTGGTGCCGGCTGGGACCGCTTGGCCCGAGCCACCGGGCTATCCAGCGCCGGGGAAAACCCCTAGACTCGCCGCCCGTGCGGCCGGCGGCGCGTCGAGGGAGGGCTTGCCAAGTCTCGATGCGGGCTGTGCCGGCCGTACCTCGTACCCACTTCACCAACCCCCACATCAAGGAGAAGAACAGATGTCACTGATGAAGCGCTCCATCGCCGAGCTGATCGGCACCTTCTGGCTGGTGCTCGGCGGCTGCGGCAGTGCCGTGCTGGCAGCGGCCTTCATGGCCGACATCGGCGGCAGCCCGGTCCATATCGGAATTGGTCTGCTCGGCGTCTCGTTGGCCTTCGGCCTCACCGTGCTGACCATGGCCTACGCGATCGGCCATATCTCCGGCTGCCACCTCAACCCGGCCGTCACCATCGGGCTCGCGGTGGGCGGGCGTTTCTCCTTCGCCGAGGCGCCGATGTACATCATCTTCCAGACCATCGGGGCCATTCTTGCGGCCTTCCTCATTCTGATGATCGCGAGCGGGGCCGACGGCTTCAGCTTGGGCGCCAATAGCCTGGCGGTGAACGGCTACGGCGAGCTCTCGCCCGGTGGCTATGGCCTGACCGCGGCCCTGATCACCGAGGTCGTGATGACCGCGATGTTCCTCTTCATCATCCTCGGCGTGACCGACAAGCGCGGTACGGCCGTCGCCGGCGGGCTGGCGATCGGCCTGACCCTGACCCTGATCCACCTCATCTCCATCCCCGTGACCAACACCTCGGTCAACCCCGCCCGCAGCACCGGTCCGGCCCTGGTGCTGGCTCTGAACGGCGAGGGCAAGGCGTTGATGCAGCTCTGGCTGTTCTGGGTCGCGCCGATCGCCGGCGCGGCGATCGCCGGGGTGGTCTACCGGATGTTCGAGAACGACTCGCGCGGCTGATGCTGTGTCGACCTGGACGCGCCCCAAGTCGGGACGCCCAGGCGTTTGAGCCGGATCGGGCGGGCCGCACCGCCCGGTCCTTTCCTCTCGCCCGCCCCGATCAATCCCGCCGCAGCTCGTCGGAGATCGCGATCGGGGTCGGGTAGCGCAGCACGACGAGGTAGGACGAGGCGATGAAGGTGAGGATGGTCGCCAGGCTGATGGTGTAGGACGCCCGCGCCCCGATTACCCCAAGCTGCAGTGCCAACGCGCCGACCAGCATCGAGAACTCGCTCATCTGCCCCAGGCGCAGCCCGAGCTCGGTCGCGCGCCGGGGCGCCCCGCCGGTGGCGATGAAGAGCGCGCGGAAGACCAGTGGCTTGACCACCAGGGCGGCCAGCCCGAGCACCAGCGACACCACCAGCACGTCATCGAGCATGCCGATCTCGAAGCGCGCCCCCAGGCTGAAGAAGAACAGCACCAGAAAGAAATCGCGCAGCGGCCGCAGGCTGTCGGCGATGTAGAGCGCGATGGGACTCGACGCCAGCGCGACCCCGGCGATGAAGGCCCCGATCTCGGCCGAGAGTCCCAGCCACCGCGACAGCTCCGCCATCCCCAGGCACCAGCCGATGGCGATCAGGAAGACGTACTCGCGGAAGGTGTCGTAGCGGCGGATCAGGGGCAGGAGCACGTACTGGGCGCAGGCCCAGGCGAACAGCGCCAGGCCGGGGAGGTTGAGCAGGATCAGCGCCATCTCTACCCAAGGCCCCTCGTGGCTGGCCGCCCCCTGGATCAGGAGCAGCATGGCGATGGCGATCAGGTCCTGGAGCAACAGGACGCTGATCATGATCTCACCCATGCGCTGATGATGTAGGACCGTGGTCGGTAGCAGCTTGAGCCCGATGATGGTGCTTGAGAAGGTCATCGCGCCGCCGATGACCACCGCCTCCAGCGGGGTGAAACCGGCCAGGAGCGCGATCCCGAGCCCGACCCCGAAGAACACCAGGGAGCTGCCGACGGTCACCAGCGTGGTCCGGCGGATGCTGTGAAACAGGTCCTGCGGGTGCAGATCGAGGCCGAGTAGAAAGAGCAGGAAGATGATCCCGATGTGGGCGATATCGGCGGCGATCTCCGGGCTTGAGACCAGCCCTAAGCCCGAGGGTCCGAACAGTGCGCCGAGCGCGATGTAGGCGACGAGCAGGGATTGGCGCGCCGCCAGGGCCAGGGTGGCGAGCACCGCCGCCCCGGTGAAGACGAGAAAGATGGTGTGGACGATCGGGTCTTGGCTCATGGCTCGGCCGTCTTCCTGTCTGCGCCGTCGCTCGGCCGATGACCGCTCGATCGCGCGGCGCTCGCGCCCGCGGACAGCGATCCGCGGGACTCGCCCTTGGGCCTTTGGGTACTATACCCCCTACCCGGCGATCTTCCGCCGCGCGTTATCCGGCCGGCTCGCCCGGCGGCGGATGTCCCTATGGAGCTGACCAAACGCATCGGCGCGCGGCTGCGATCGGTCCGGCACTCGCAAGGCTTGACCCTCGGCGAGCTGTCGGACCGCACCCGCGTCCTGTCGAAGTCGCGCATCAGCAACTACGAGCAGGGGCTGCGCCGCATGGGTCTGGAGGAGGCGGAGCTGCTCGCCGCCGCGCTCGGCACGGTGAGTGCGACCTATCTCCTCTGTCTGGACGACCGCGATGTCCTCTCTGGCCCAGAGCGCGCGCTGGTCGACCTCTTCCGCCGGACCGACGCGCGCGGACGCGAGTCCATCCTGCGCCTGGCCCAGCTCCAGGCGGCCTATCCCGACCCGGATCCGGCGCCTCCGCTGGATCCGCCCGACCCACCGCGGCGGCGCCGATCGCGGCGGTCCGCGCCCTGAGCAGGGCGATCGACCCGCCGGGCCCCCGCGGTCAGAGTGCCTGCCCTGTGACGCCCCGGCCGTCGGGACCGAGCAGGTAGAGATAACGGGGCACCGAGGTCTCCGGCGCCGGCAGGTCGTGAGGGTCCTCCCCCGGATAGAGCCGGGCGCGCAGCCCGGTGCGCAGGATGCCGGGATCGAGGCTGTTGACGCGCAGCTTGCCGCCGGCCTCGGTCTCCGCCGCCAGCGTCTGCATCAGCCCCTCGATGCCGAACTTAGCGGCGCAATAGGCCCCCCAGTAGGCGAGCCCGAGCCGGCCCACCCGGTCGGCGGTGAAGACCACCGAGGCGTCCGGCGCCGCACGCAGCAGTGGCAGGCAGGCCTGGGTGAGCAGGAAGGGGGCGGTGAGGTTTATGCGCAGCACCCGGTCCCACTCGCGGGGGTCGTAGTCGTCGATCCGGCTCAGAAAGGGGGCGAAGGCGGCGCAATGCGCCAGTCCGTCGAGGTAGCCGAAGGTGCGGCCGATCACCTCGGCCGCGGCGGCGAATGCCGTCTCGTCGGCCTGCTCCAGATCGAGCGGCAGGATCGCGGGCTCGGCGTCCCCGGCGGCGTCCACCAGGTCATAGACGGGGCCGAGGTCGCCCTCGTCGCGGTCGCAGAGGATCACCGTCGCACCGTGCTCGGCGCAGCCGGCGGCCACGGCGTAGCCGATGCCCTCAGCGGCGCCGGTCACCAGGATGGTGCGCCCGGCGAGCAGGTCGGGTGTGGGTCGATAGTCGGGCACGGGTCTGGGTCTCCGTTGGGTTGCCAATGGGGCCTGATCGGGTGCGTGGGGCCGCGGGGGGCCCGGTTTCGGCTCATCGCTGGGCCTCCCGCCAGGCGAGCCAGAGCTTGCGCAGCGGGGTGAGGCCGATGCGCTGCTCGCCGACCGCGAGCCCAGAGCGCTCCAGCTCCGCGAGCAGCGCGGCGAGGATCCGGGCGCGGACGCGCAGGCTGGCCGGGAGCCGGGGTCCCTGCTCGGCGGCCGCCTGGGTGTCCCAAGCGGCCTTGGCCGCCGGGGCGAGGAGCTCGGGCAGGCGCCGGCGGTGCTCGGCCTCGCCGAGCGCCTGGACCGAGAGCCCGAGGGCCCGCAGCCGGTCGGCGGGGAGCGGGGCGCGGCCCTGGCGCGCCAGGGCCCCGCTGTCGCGGATCAGGTAGACGCGGGCACAGAAGCCGCCGAGCCGCCGCGCCGCGCCGAGCGTCTCGGGCTCACCCCGGCCGTGGCAGCGGGCGAGGAGCTCGAAGAGTGCGCCCAGGTCGTCCTCGCAGGCCGCGCCGAGCTCGGTCTCGTCGGCGGGCTGGCGGCGCAGGATCTCCGCCTCGACGCGGTCGGCGATCCGGTGGAAGGGCTCGGCGGGCAGGCGGTGGCGCTCCACGGCCGGGGCGAGCACCTGGCTCAGAGGGTGACGCGGCTCGCCCGCGAAGGTGCGGCCGACCTCCGCGCGCCACCACTGGAGCTTGAGCCGCGCCACCCCCGGGTCGGAGACCTCGTGCCGGATGGCCCGCACCTGATGGCGCCAGGCGTGCAGCGCGGCGAGGTCGTGGCGCAGCGGGGCGGGGGCGAAGCGAACGCTGTAGTAGGCGCTCGACCCCGCGGGCGTCGCCCGGTTCGGGAAGCGCCACTCCGCCTGCATCAGCCGCTCGCGTCCCCGAGCCAGCCGAGGAGGTCGAGCGGGGCGCCGATCATGCCGTCGGCGCCCCAGGTGGCAGGGTCCTCACCGGTCCCGAGGTAGCCGAAGAGCGCGACCAGGGTGCCGGTGCCGGCGGCACGCCCGGCGGCCACATCGCGCTCGGCGTCGCCCAGGTACCAGCAGTCGGCGGGCGCTCGTCCGATCCGCTCACAGGCCAGCAGCAGGGGATCAGGGTGCGGCTTGGGCCGCGCGGCGGTGTCGCCGCTGATCACGCAGGCTGGGCGGGCCGCGAGCCCGAGCGCCGCCATCAAGGGGTCGGTGAGCCAGCCAGGTTTGTTGGTGACTATGCCCCAGGGAATGCCTTGGCCCTCCAGCTCGGTGACGAGGTCGAGGACGCCCGGGAAGGGGACGGTCGCGCTGGCTAGGTCCTCGGCGTAGAGGTCGAGGAACTGCCGGCGCAGCGACTCGTACCTGGCATCCTCGGGTCCGAGCCCGAAGCCGAGCTGGATCATCGCCCGGCTGCCGTGCGAGACCTGCGGGCGGATGCGATCGAAGGGCAGGGGGGCGCGCCCGCGGGTCGCGAGCAGCCGGTTGAGGGCAAGGGCCATGTCCGGGGCGGTGTCGGCGAAGGTGCCGTCGAGGTCGAACAGGACGCCCCCGCGACGCGGTCTACCGTTCCCCCCGGGCTCAGGCATCGTCCGCGAGCCGGCAGGTCATCAGGTAATTGACGTCTGTGTCGGACTTGTTCAGTCGATAGCGAGCGGTGAGCGGGTTGTAGGTTATGCCGGTGATGTCGGTCGTCTGCATCCCGGCCCGGCGCACCCAGCGCTCCAGCTCCGAGGGGCGGATGAAGCGGGCGAAGTCGTGGGTCCCGCGCGGGAGCATGCGCACGAGGTACTCGGCGCCGATGATCGCGAGCAGGTAGGACTTGAGGTTGCGGTTCAGGGTCGAGAAGAAGACGAAGCCACCGGGGCGGACGAGGCGGGCACAGGCCGCGACGACCGAGGAGGGGTCCGGGACGTGCTCAAGCATCTCCATGCAGGTGACCACATCGAAACCCGCCGGGCGCTCCGCCGCCAGGACCTCGACCGGCACCCGGCGATAGCTGACCTCGACCCCCGACTCCAGGGTATGCAGCTCCGCGACCTTGAGCGGCATTGCGCCCATGTCGATCCCGGTGACCCTGGCGCCGGCCACGGCCATGGCCTCGGAGAGGATGCCGCCGCCGCAGCCGACGTCGAGCGCCTCCTTGCCAGCCAGTCCAGCCGCCCGTTGGATGTAACCCAAGCGCAGCGGGTTGAGCTCGTGCAGCGGCTTGAACTCTCCGCCCGGGTCCCACCAACGCGCCGCCAGGGCCTCGAACTTGCCGATCTCGGCGTGATCGACGTTATGGTGTGCCTCCGACATGGCCTGCCTCGCGATAGTTTGGGGCTCGGTGGGGGTGCGTGGATTGTAACGCTCGACCCCGAGGTCGGCCGGTTGCCTAGATGAACAGCGTGTCGCGCGCCGCCGCCGTGATCGCCGATACCGCCGGGTGCTTGATGCGCCGCTCGGCTGAGATGGCATAAAAGCGCTCGCGCACCTCGTCGGTACGCCCGATCAGCTCGACACGGTACTTGCCGAGCACGTCGTGCTCGATCGCCGTCGGCGCGGTGAACACCCCCGCGGCGGCCTCGCCGAAGGCCTTCATCAGCGCGCGGTCCTCGAACTCGGCCACCACCCTCGGCTTGACGCCGGTACGCTCGAACCAGAGCTCGAGCGCGCGCCGCAGCGCGCTGCTGGTCGTCGGCATCAGCATGGGTGCGCGGTCGAGGCTGGCGGGAAAGTCGTTGCGGAATCGCTCGGCGTCGCCGGTCGCCGCGAAGAAGCTGATCCCCGATTCCCCCAGCGGGTGGTTGTAGGCGCGGATGTTCAGCGCCGGGCTCACCGGGCTGTCGGCCACCACCAGGTCGAGCTTGTGCACCGAGAGATCCGCGAGCAGATCCACCAGCTTGGCCTCCTGACAGATCAGCCGAACGGGCTCGGCGAGGTTAAGCGCCGGCGCCAGCACCCATGGCGATACCGACGTTGAGCGTGAGGGTGGAGCCCGGCGCGCGCCCGCCGAGGACGTCGCGTAGCTCCCCCTCGAGGCGGAACATCTCGTCGGCGTAGGAGAAGACGGTACGCCCGGTGTCGGTCATCGCCAGGTTGCGCCCGGCCTTGGCGAAGAGCTTGGCCCCGATCTGCTCCTCCAGCTCGCGGAGCTGGCCGCTGATGGTCTGTGGCGTGAGGTGCAGTACCTCGGAGGCGCGGGCGATCGAGCCGTGCGTGGCGACCGACCAGAAGTAGCGTAGGTGCTTGAGGTTGAGGCTAGGCATGTTCCTGCGGTGGCTGGTTCAATCCTCAGGGTCGGAGGCGGCGATGCGCTCACCCCAGGCGCGGGCCTCGGCGAGGACCTCGCGCGGATCGAGGGTGGTGGGCTCGCCGTCGCGGATCAACTGCCGGCCGGCGACCCAGACGTGACGGACCAGCTCGCGGCCGGCGGCGTAGACGAGCTGGGAGACTGGGTGATAGACGGGCTCGGTCGCCGGGGTGCCAAGGTCGACCGCCACCAGGTCGGCGGACTTGCCGGGCTCCAGCGAGCCGGTCTCGGCATCGATCCCGAGGGCCCGCGCCCCGTTGATGGTCGCCATGCGCAGGGCCTGATGGGCCGGCAGGGCCGCGGCGGCGCCGGCCACGCCCTTCGCGAGCAGGGCCGCGGTGCCCATCTCGGCCAGGAGGTCGAGGTCGTTGTTGCTGGCGGCCCCGTCGGTGCCGAGGGCGACGTTCACCCCGGCCTCCAGCAGGCGCACCACCGGGCAGAAGCCGCTCGCGAGCTTCAGGTTCGACTGCGGGCAGTGCACCACCTGGGCCCCGGCGCGGGCGACGGCCTCGATCTCCGCGTCCTCGAGCTGGGTCATGTGCACCGCCACCAGGCTCGGCCCGAGGAGTCCGTGGCGATCGAGCCGCGCGATCGGCCGTTCACCGTGGTCGCGCAACGACTGGACGATCTCGTCGCGGGTCTCGTGCAGGTGGATGTGGACCGGCACCTCCAGCTCATCGGCCAGGGTGCGCACCCGCGCCAGCGGCTCGTCGGAGACCGCATAGGGGGAGTGGGGCGCGAAGGCGGTGCGGATCAGGGCGTGTCCGCGGTAGCGGTCGTGCAGGGCTAGGCCCTTGTGGAGATAGGCCCCGGGCGCGTCGGCGTAGCGGGTGGGGAAGTCGACGACGATCATCCCGACCACCGCGCGCATCCCAGCCTCGGCCGCCGCCCGCGCCGTGACCTCGGGCCAGAAGTACATGTCGTTGAAGCAGACCGTGCCGCCCTTGAGCATCTCCAGTGCCGCGAGCCGGGTGCCCGCGAGCACGAAGTCGGCGTCCACCCAGCGCTGCTCGGCCGGCCAGATATGGCGGTTGAGCCAGGTCATCAGCGGCAGGTCGTCGGCGAGCCCGCGCAGCAGGGTCATCGGGGAGTGGGTATGGGCGTTGATCAGCCCGGGGATCAGGGCGTGGCGGGGCAGCTCCAGGGTGCCCGCGGCCTGGACCACCCGACGCGCCTCCGCGGTCGGCAGTATGGCCTGGATGCGGCCGGCGGCGATGGCCAGGCTGTGATCGGCCAGGACGCGATCGTCCCCGTCCACCGGCAGGATCCACTCGGCATGGATCAGAAGGTCCGCGTGCATCTTTGGTCGTCGCGCTTGAGTGTCGACCCCACCGGGCGGCAAGATGGCCCAATCTGCCACAGGGAGTACCCGATGGAAACCCGCGCCCCGCTCGATCCGCATCCCGACAACGCCATCGTGTGGCACGAGGGGCGGCTCTACCTCCTCGACCAGCGGGCGCTCCCCGCCGAGGCCGGCTATTTGGCGATCGACAGCGCCGAGGCCACCGCCCAGGCGATCCGCGACATGGTGGTCCGTGGTGCCCCCGCGATCGGGATCGCCGCGGCCTATGGGGTGGTGCTCGCCGCCCAGGCCGCGCGCGACCGTGCCGACTGGCGCCTGGCGATCGAGCCCGACCTCGCCCGGCTCGCGGCCTCGCGTCCGACCGCGGTCAACCTGTTCTGGGCCCTGGGGCGCATGCGCCGCTGTCTCGACCGGATCGGCGCCGAAGATCCGGTGCCGGCCCTGCTCGCCGAGGCGGTTGCGATCCATGCCGAGGACCGCGCGGCCAATCATGCGATGGGCGAGCTCGGGGCCGCCCTGATCGAGGGCCCGACCGCGGTCATCACCCATTGCAACGCGGGGGCGCTCGCCACCGGAGGCTACGGCACGGCACTCGGGGTGATCCGCAGCGCCCATGCCGCCGGGCGTATCATCCGTGTCTACGCCGACGAGACCCGGCCCTGGCTGCAGGGCTCGCGGTTGACCGCCTGGGAGCTGCAGCACTCAGGCGTCCCGGTGGTGGTCCAGGCCGACGCCGCCGCCGCGGGCCTGATGGCGGCGGGCGGGATCGGCTGGGTGATCGTCGGCTCCGACCGTATCGCGGCGAACGGCGATGTCGCCAACAAGGTCGGTACCTATGGCCTGGCGGTCCTGGCACGCCACCACGGGGTGCGCTTCATGGTCGCGGCGCCGACCTCGACCATCGACCTGGGGGTTGCGAGCGGGGCCGAGATCCCGATCGAAGAGCGCGCCGCCGAGGAGGTCCTTGCCTGCGGTGGGCGCCGGCTGGGCCCCGAGGGGGTCGCCGCGCGCAATCCGGTGTTCGACGTCACGCCGGCCGGCCTGGTCGACGTCATCGTCACCGAGCGCGGCGTCGTCGAGCAGCCGACGGCCGAGAAGATCCGTGCGCTGATGGGCTAGCCGGGGGCGGCTGGCCCCTCGTCGCGCTCGAGGTCGAGGTTCGGCGAAACCCCTCGCCGTGGTATCCTTTTCGCTTTTCTAACAAGCACAACCAGGCGGCGCCCTGAGCCGTCCTCCCACCGCGGTTCACCACCCCATGCCGGAGTTCGCGAAAGAGATCCTGCCGATCAAGCTCGAGGACGAGATGCGGCAGTCCTACCTCGATTACGCCATGAGCGTGATCGTTGGCCGGGCCCTGCCGGACGTGCGCGATGGCTTGAAACCGGTGCACCGGCGCGTGCTCTACGCGATGAACGAGCTGGGCAACGACTGGAACAAGCCGTACAAGAAATCGGCCCGCGTGGTCGGCGACGTCATCGGTAAGTACCACCCCCACGGCGACACGGCCGTGTACGACACGATCGTGCGCATGGCCCAGCCCTTCTCGATGCGCTACATGCTGGTCGACGGGCAGGGCAATTTCGGCTCGGTCGACGGGGATGCCCCCGCGGCCATGCGCTACACCGAGGTGCGCATGGCGCGCATCGCGCACGCCCTGCTCGACGACCTGGACAAGGAGACGGTCGACTTCCAGCCCAACTACGACAACTCAGAGCGCGAGCCGACCGTCCTCCCGGCGCGTTTCCCCAACCTGCTGGTGAACGGCTCGGCCGGGATCGCGGTCGGCATGGCGACCAACATCCCGCCGCACAACCTGCGCGAGGTGATCGCCGCCTGTCTCGCGGTGATCGACGACCCCCTGATCGGTATCGATGCCCTGATGGAGCAGGTCCCGGGGCCGGACTTCCCCACCGCGGCGACGATCAACGGCGTGCGCGGTATCCGCGAGGCCTACCGCACCGGGCGCGGGCGGATCGTGATGCGTGCCCGCACCCACGTGGAGACCGACCGCCACAGCGGACGCGAGGCGATCATCGTCACCGAGCTGCCCTACCAGGTGAACAAGGCGCGCATGCTGGAGCGCATGGCCGAGCTGGTGAAGGAGAAGAAGCTCGAGGGCATCGCGGAGCTGCGCGACGAGTCCGACAAGGACGGCATGCGCGTGGTGATCGAGGTCAAGCGCGGCGAGTACTTCCCCGAGGTGGTCCTCAACAACCTCTACCAGCACACCCAGATGCAGAGCGTCTTCGGCATCAACATGGTGGCGCTGGTCGACGGTCAGCCGCGGCTGCTCAACCTCAAGCAGCTCATCGAGTACTTCCTGCGCCACCGCCGCGACGTCGTCACTCGGCGCACCCTGTTTGAGCTGCGCAAGGCGCGCGACCGCGCCCATGTGCTGGAGGGACTCGCGGTCGCCCTCGCCAACATCGACGGGGTGATCGAGCTGATCCGGGCCTCGGCGAGCCCCGCGGAGGCCAAGGCCGGCCTGATGGCGCGGGTCTGGCGCCCGGGCGCCGTGGCGGGCATGCTGGAGCGGGCCGGGGCGCGCGAGACCCGCCCGGACGACCTCGACCCCGCGCTCGGCCTCGCCGAAGACGGCTACCGCCTGAGCGAGACCCAGGCCCAGGCGATCCTCGATCTGCGCCTGCATCGCCTCACCGGGCTGGAGCAGGAGAAGATCATCGGGGAGTTCGAGGAGATCCTGAGGAAGATCGCCGACCTACTCGGCATCCTCTCCAGCCCCGAGCGGCTGATGCAGGTGATCCGCGAGGAGCTGATCGAGATCCGCGACCAGTACGGCGATGACCGTCGCACCGAGATCCTCACCGACCACGCCGACCTCACGCTCGAGGACCTGATCAACCCCGAGGACATGGTCGTCACGCTCTCCCACGCGGGCTACGCCAAGGCCCAGCCGCTTGCCCAATACCAGGCCCAGCGCCGCGGCGGCAAGGGGCGCTCGGCGACCGCGACCAAGGACGAGGACTTCATCGACCGGCTCTTCGTCGCCCACTCCCACGACACGGTGCTCTGCTTCTCCAGCCAGGGCAAGGTCTACTGGCTCAAGGTCTACGAGCTGCCCCAGGCGAGCCGTGCCGCGCGTGGCCGCCCGATGGTCAACCTCCTCCCGCTCGACCCGGGCGAGCGCATCAACGCGGTGCTGCCGGTGCGCGAGTACGAGGAGGGCTATTTCGTCTTCATGGCGACCAGCGCGGGGACGGTCAAGAAGACCCCGCTCACCGAGTTCTCGCGCCCGCTCGCGCGCGGCATCATCGCCATCGACCTGCACGAGGGCGAGCGCCTGGTCGAGGTGGCGGTGACCGACGGCAAGCAGGACATCATGCTGTTCAGCTCGGCCGGCAAGGCGGTGCGCTTCCGCGAGGAGGAGGTCCGCGCGATGGGGCGCGCCGCCCATGGGGTGCGCGGCATCCAGCTCGACCCCGGCCAGCAGGTGATTGCCATGCTGGTGGCCGAGCCGGGGACGGTGCTGAGTGTGACCGAGAAGGGCTACGGCAAGCGCACCCCGATCGAGGACTTCCCGACCAAGGGGCGCGGGACCAAGGGCGTGATCGCGATCCGCACCAGCGCCCGCAACGGCGAGCAAGTGGGTGCCGTGCTGGTGCGTCCGGAGGACGAGATCATGCTGATCACGGTGAGCGGGACCCTGGTGCGCACCGCGGTCTCCGGCATCCCGGTGGTCGGGCGCGACGCCCAGGGCGTGAAGCTGATCGCCGTCGCCGAGGGCGAGCGTCTCGCACACGTCGAGCGCATCCTCGGGCTCGACGGCGACTCGGCCGAGAACGGGGACGAGGATGGCGACGAGGCCGGCGAGCCCGAGGCCCCCGATCAGGACTAATGCGCATCTCGAAAGATGCCTGCCCTGGCAGGCTCCGAGACGCGAAGCGAAAAGCGCCGTTTCCGCTTCGCTTAATTTTCCGGCGCCGAGGCGCTCGAAGAGGATGGGGCGTCCCTGCGCCGCGCGGGCATCTTGAATGGTTCGAGGCGCCCCAATTGCGGTTTCTCATCCAGTAAAACGCGGAGATCTGACCATGTCGCGAGCGTTCAACTTCAGCGCGGGACCGGCCATGCTGCCGGCGGCCGTGCTGCTTCAGGCCCGGGAGGAGATGTTGGACTGGCGCGGGAGCGGCATGTGCGTCGCCGAGATGAGCCACCGCGGCAAGGAGTTCCTATCGATCGCCGAGCAGGCGGAGACCGACCTGCGCGAGCTGCTGGCCATCCCGGCGGACTACAAAGTCCTCTTCCTCCAGGGCGGGGCCTCGCTGCAGTTCGCCATGGTGCCGATGAATCTCTACCGCGACGGGCGCGCGGCGGATTATCTCAATACCGGCTCCTGGTCGAAGAAGGCGATCTCCGAGGCCAAGCGCTTCGGTGAGGTGCGCGTCGCCGCCACCACCGAGGCGGAGCGCTTCACGCGCGCCCCGGCCCAGGCGGAGCTTGCCCTCAACCCCGATGCGGCCTACCTGCACTACACCCCGAACGAGACCATCGAGGGGGTCGAGTTCCCCTACGTGCCGGACACCGGTGGCGTGCCGCTGGTCGCGGACATGTCCTCGACCATCCTCTCGCGCCCCATCGACGTCTCGCGCTACGGGGTGATCTACGCCGGGGCTCAGAAGAACGTCGGGCCCGCCGGGCTCACCATCGTCATTGTGCGCTCGGACCTGATCGGCCAGCCCCTGCCCGGCACGCCGACCATGCTCGACTACAAGATCCACGCCGACAACGATTCGATGTACAACACCCCGCCGACCTATGCCTGGTACCTGGCGGGGCTGGTGTTCCGCTGGCTCAAGGACCTCGGCGGGCTCCCGGGGATGGCCGCGATCAACCGGCGCAAGGCCGAGGCCCTCTACGCCGCGATCGACCAGTCGGCCTTTTACGCCAACCCGGTGCAGCCCGAGTCGCGCTCCTGGATGAACGTGCCCTTCACCCTGGCCGATCCCAAGCTCGACGATACCTTCCTCGCCGAGGCGAAGAAGCAGGGACTGGTCACCTTGAAGGGCCACCGCTCGGTCGGCGGGATGCGCGCGAGCATCTACAACGCCATGCCGGAGGAGGGCGTCCAGGCCCTGATCGGCTTCATGCAGGAGTTCGAGCGGAAGTACGGGTAGGCTGGGTTGAGGAACGAAACCCAGCGGTTGCCGACGTTTACTAGATTTCGCTTCGCTCAACCCGGCCTACGAAACTGGGTCTCGCTGCGCTCGACCCAGTCGACGCATTCGAGGGGGATGTCATGTACAAGATTCTGACGCTGAACAATATCTCCGTGGCTGGGCTGAACCGACTGCCGCGCGAGAGCTACGAGGTCGCCTCCGAGATCACCCACCCGGACGCCATCCTGGTGCGCTCCGCCAACATGCACGAGATGGAGATCCCGGAGACGGTCAAGGCGGTCGGGCGCGCGGGGGCTGGGGTCAACAACGTGCCCGTCGCGCGGCTCACCAAGCGCGGGGTACCGGTGTTCAACGCCCCGGGGGCCAACGCCAACGCGGTCAAGGAGCTGGTGATCGCCGGCATGCTGCTCGCGGCGCGCAACATCGCCCAGGCCTGGGGCTTCGCCCGCGGGCTCTCCGGCGACGACGGCGAGATTCACAAGGCGGTGGAGTCGGGCAAGAAGCAGTTCGTCGGCTTCGAGCTCCCCGGGCGCACCCTGGGCGTCATCGGTCTCGGGGCGATCGGGGTGCTGGTGGCGAATGCGGCGCGGGCGCTCGGGATGCGGGTGATCGGCTACGATCCCACCATCACCGTGCAACGGGCCTGGCAGCTCGAGTCCGACGTGCTCCCGGCCTTGAGCGTCGACGACCTGCTCGCGCGGGCCGACTTCGTCTCCTTCCACGTCCCGCTCACCGACGAGACCCGCGGGATGATCAACGCCGAGCGCCTGCGCCACATGCGCCAGGGCGCGGTGCTGCTCAACTTCGCCCGCGACGGGATCATCGACGACCAGGCCGCGGTGGCCGCGCTCGACTCGGGGCAGATCTACGCCTACGTGTGCGACTTCCCGAGCAACCGGCTGAAGAACCACCCTCGCGTCGTGACCCTTCCGCACATCGGCGCCTCCACCCGCGAGGCCGAGGAGAACTGCGCGGTGATGGTGGCCGAGGAGGTTCGCGAGTGGCTGGAGAACGGCAACGTGCGCAACGCGGTCAACTTCCCCGAGATCAACCTCCCGCGCAACGGCGGCTACCGCATGGCGGTGGTCAACAGCAATGTCCCCAACATGGTCGGTCAGATCTCGACCGATCTGGCCGCGGTGAACCTCAACATCCTCGATATGCTCAACCGCTCGCGCGGCGAGGTGGCCGTGACCCTGATCGACATCGACCAGAGGCCGCCCGAGGCGACGGTGGAGAAGATCCGCGCCATCTCCGGCGTCCTCTCCGTCCGCTGCCTGGGCTGCTGACCGAGGTCTCAGATGACCACCACCGACCCCTTGCGCTGCGTGCGCGAGCGCATCGACGCGATCGACCGGGAGCTGCTGCGACTGATCAGCGAGCGCGCGGCCTGCGCCAAGGAGGTCGCCGAGATCAAGACCCGCGAGGCAGACGGCTCGTTCTACCGGCCTGAGCGCGAGGCGGCCATCCTGCGCCGGATCAAGCAGGACAATCCCGGCCCACTCGCCGACGAGGAGGTCGCGCGCCTCTTCCGCGAGATCATGTCGGCCTGCCTCGCGCTGGAGGCCCCGCTGACGGTGGCCTACCTGGGACCGGTCGGGACCTTCACCCAGGCCGCGGCCCTCAAGCACTTCGGCCACTCGGTGCGGACCCTGCCGATGGGTGACATCGCCGAGATCTTCCGTGAGGTGGAGTCGGGCGCCTGCCAGTACGGGGTGGTGCCGGTCGAGAACTCGACCGAGGGGGTGGTGAGCCACACCCTGGACCTCTTCATGCGCTCGCCGCTGCGGATCGCGGGCGAGGTGAGCCTGCGCATCCACCACCACCTGATGAGCCGGGAGTCCGAGCTCGCAGCGATCAGGACCGTCTTTTCGCACCAGCAGTCGCTCGCCCAGTGCCGCGCCTGGCTCGACCGCCATCTGCCGCAGGCCGAGCGCGTCGCCGTTGGAAGCAACGCCGAAGGGGCGCGCCTCGCCGCCGAGCAGCCCGGCGCCGCGGCGGTCGGGGGAGAGGCGGCCGCCGAGATCTACGCCCTCAGCGTTCTTAACCGCTGCATCGAGGACGAGCCTGGCAACACCACCCGCTTTCTCGTCATCGGCGCCCAAGACTCACCGCCCAGCGGCAAGGACAAGACGAGCCTGCTCTTGGCCTGCCGCAACCAGGCGGGCGCCCTGCACGGGCTCCTGAGCCCGCTCGCCGAGCACGGGATCAGCATGACGAGGATCGAGTCACGGCCCTCGCGGCGCGGGGTCTGGGACTATGTCTTCTTCGTCGACCTCGTCGGCCACCGCGAGGACCCGGTGGTCGCCGGGGCACTGACACACCTAGAGCGGGAGGCGCTGCTGTTCAAGATCCTCGGGTCCTACCCGGAGGCCGTGCTCTAGCGTGGTCCGGGCTTGGTCCTGCTCGGGGTCCTGACCACGTCCCCATTGACCTCTATCGTCGGGAGTAGCCGATCCCATGTCGAGCAGCGACAACCCCTTCCTCGCCCTGGCCGCGCCGCCTCTCGCCGCGCTCCACCCCTATGTGCCGGGCAAGCCGATTTCGGAGCTGGAGCGGGAGCTCGGGATCAGCGGCTCGATCAAGCTCGCCTCCAACGAGAACCCGCTCGGACCCGGACCCAAGGCGCGGGCGGCGGCGGCCGCCGCGCTCGCCGATCTCGGGCGCTATCCGGACGGCGGGGCCTATGCCCTGCGCGAGGCCATTGCCGGCTATCACGGCATCACCTCCGCCGCGGTGACCATCGGCAACGGCTCCAACGACGTGCTGGATCTGATCGCCCGGGCCTTTCTCCACCCGGGCGCCGAGTCGGTGTTCTCGGAGCACGCCTTCGCTGTCTATCCGATCGCCACCCAGGCCGTGGGTGCCACCGCGCGGGTGGCACCGGCTCGCGACTACGGGCACGACCTCGCGGCCATGGCGAGGCTCGTCAACGCACGCACCCGAGTCGTGTGGATCGCCAACCCCAACAATCCGACCGGGACCTGGCTGCCGGCGCGCGCCCTTCGCGACTTCCTCGCCGCCCTGCCGCCCACCTGCGTGGCGGTGGTCGACGAGGCCTATACCGAGTACGTCCAGGAGCCCGACTTCCCCGACACGACGACCTGGCTCGGCGGGCTGCCCCACCTGATCGTCACGCGCACCTTTTCGAAGGTGCACGGGCTCGCCGGCCTGCGCGTGGGTTATGGCCTTTCGGACCCGCGCATCGCCGACCTGCTCAACCGCGTGCGTCAGCCCTTCAACGTCAACACCCCGGCCCAGGAGGCGGCCATCGCCGCGCTCACCGACGCTGAGCACGTGCGCGCCTCGGTCGAGCTGAACAGTGCGGGACTGGCCCAGCTCACCGCCGGCTGCGCCGAGCTTGGGCTGGGCTACATCCCGTCGGTCTGCAACTTCCTCACGATCGACGTCGGCCGCCCCGCGGGGCCGGTTAACCAGGCCCTTCTGCAAGCCGGGTGCATCGTGCGACCGGTCGCCAACTACGGGTTGCCCAACCATCTCCGGGTGAGCGTCGGGCTGCCGGCCGAGAACGCCCGCCTCCTAGAGAGCCTGTCGCTGATTCTTCGTCAATGATCGAGCGCCTCACGGTCATCGGGGTCGGACTCATCGGTGGCTCGCTCGCCCGGGCGCTCCGCGCCGCGGGGCTGGTTGGCGAGGTCGTCGGCTGCGGGCGCTCGGCGGCCAACCTCCAGCGGGCGGTCGAGCTCGGCGTGATCGACCGCTACAGCCACAATCCGGGGGAGGCGGCGGAGGGTGCTGACCTCGTCTTCCTCGCCGTCCCGCTCGGAGCCATGCGCGAGGGCTTTGCGGCCCTGCGCGGCCATCTGCGACCGGATGCGGTGATTACCGATGGGGGCAGCGTCAAGGGGAGCGTGGTCGCTGATGCGCGTGCGGTCTTCGGTGAGGTCCCCGCGCGGCTGGTGCCCGGCCACCCCATCGCCGGGACCGAGCACAGCGGCGTGGAGGCGTCCTTCGCCGGGCTCTATCGCGGTCGCCGGGTGATCCTGACCCCTTTGCCCGAGACGGACCTGGATGCCGTCGACCGGGTGACCCGCATGTGGCAGGTCTGCGGGGCAGAGGTGACCACGATGGATGTCGCCCACCACGACGAGGTCCTGGCCGCGACCAGCCACCTGCCGCATATGCTCGCCTTTGGGCTGGTCGACGCGCTCGCCCGCCTGCGCGAGAACGACGAGATCTTCCGCTACGCCGCTGGCGGCTTCCGTGACTTCACCCGGATCGCCTCCAGCAGCCCGGTCATGTGGCGCGACATCTGCATTGCCAACCGCGAGGCGCTGGGCGCCGCCCTGGAGCGGTTCAGCGCCGAGATGGCCGACCTCGCCGAGACGATCCGCCGCGGCGACGGGGATCACCTGCTGGAGATCTTCGCCCGCGCCAAGGCCGCGCGCGACCGCTACGTCGACGGCCTCGCCGCTGGCGGACCTGCGGATTTGGGCTAGGACCCCGGGCGGTCGCGGTTGCGCCGGCACCTCGGTCCACGCTGCCCTACCCACACTTGCCCTCGGCTCGATGTCTGCACCATCCAACGGTGATCTCCTCCGGGCGCTCGCCGATCAGGCCTTCACGCGCTCCGCCGGTGCCGAGCTGGTCGACGGCAACAGCGTCGAGGTGCTGTGCGACGCCCGCGAGAACTACCCGGCCTGGGAGCAGGCGATCGCGGGGGCGCGACACGCCGTCGCGCTGGAGATGTACATCGTCGGCAACGATCGCACCGGTCGCTGCTTCGTCGATCTGCTGGCGGAGCGGGCGCGCGCCGGGGTTCGCGTTCGCGTGCTCTACGACTGGTTCGGCTCACTCGGGGCCGCCTGGGGCCGCCTGTTCGCCCCGCTCGTCGCCGCCGGCGGGGAGGTGCGTGCCGCCGCCCGCCCGGGCCTCCACGGCCCCTTCGGCGCCCTGGCGCGCGATCACCGCAAGCTGCTCGTCGTGGACGACGAGGTCGCCTTCATCTCGGGTCTGTGCATGGCCGACGGCTGGCTCGGCCGGCCGGAGCGCGGCATCCCGCCCTGGCGCGACACCGGGGTCGCGATCCGCGGCCCGGCGGTGGCCGATGCCTGGGCCGCGCTCGCCGAGGCCTGGCGTGGCAACGGCGGCAGCTTGGAGCCGTCGGAGCTGCCGGCGCGCGAGGCCATCGCAAGGCGCGGCCCGGTGGCGCTGCGGGTCATCGGCACCACGCCGGCCACCGCCAAGCTCTATCGACTCGACCTGCTGGTGGCCTCGCTCGCGCACCACTCGCTGTGGCTCACCGATGCCTACTTCATGGGTACGCCGGTGTATCTGGAGGCCCTCAAGCAGGCTGCGCGCGACGGGGTGGACGTGCGCCTGCTGGTGCCGCGCTCGTCGGATATCCCCTGGATCGCCACGGTATCGCGCACCCTCTACCGGCCCCTGCTCGACGCCGGGGTGCGGGTGTTCGAGTGGGGCGGTCCGATGATCCACGCGAAGACCGCGGTGGCGGACGGGCGCTGGGCGCGGGTGGGCTCGTCCAACCTCAATCTGTCGAGCCTATTCGGCAACTGGGAGCTGGACGTCGCCGTCGAGGATGGCCGGACCGCCGAGGCGCTGGAGGAGCAGTTCCTGCGCGACTTGGCGGGTGCGACCGAGGTGGTCGCCGGCCGGCGTCGCCGGGTGGTGCTTTCGGGTCCGCGCGACCGCCAGCGGCCGTCCATGGCCAGCGCACTGGGCAGCGCCCGCGGCGCGGCGCGCTATGCCGCCCGGCTGGGTGCGGCGGTCGGGGCGGCCGTCGGTGGCAGCCGGGGGCTCGATGCGACCGAGGCCGGCGCGCTGGCCGCCGTCGGGCTGGTCCTGATGGTCGTGGCCGCGCTGGTGTGGCTGTTCCCCGGGCTGATCGCCGTGCCGCTCGCCGTGGTGCTGATCTGGGCCGGGGGGCGCGCCCTCTGGCGGGCCTGGCGGCTGCGCCGTCGAGGAGCGGACCGAACCTAGCCGTTCGTCTCCCAGATGGCAGCGGCCCCCGCGAAGGGGGCCGGGACGATCGAAGGGGCCTCAGCCGACCAGGCGGCGGTAGCTGTGCCAGGTCGCGTAGCCGAGGACGGGGAAGATCACCAGCATCCCGACGAACGCGGTCGCGATCCCGATCGCGGTCAGGGCGACGATCAACGCGGCCCAGATCAGCATCGCCGGCCAGTTTTGGGCGAACGCCTGGGCGCTCGCGTGAATGGCGGTGAACGGGCCGCAGTCGCGGTCGAGGATCGCCGGGATGGCGACGGCGCTGGTGATGAACACGGTGATCGCGAGGGCAAGTCCGATCAGCACGAAGTAGGCCAGGGCCACCGGATCGCCGGTCCCCGAGAGCACCCCCAAGTAGCCCTCGACCGTGATCGAGAGGGTGTTGAACTTCAGGGCGAAGAGCAGTGCCGAGGCCCGCACCCAGGCGGCCATGATCAGCGCCAGGAGGACCCCGAACAGGGCGAGGTTCGCCGAGCGGTGGCCGAGCAGCGCGAGCCCGGCGCGGATGTCGACCGGCTCGCCGCGCTCCTGCTGGCGTGCTGCGGTGTAGACCCCGGCAGCGAGTACGGGCCCGACGAGCAGCAGCCCGGTGAGCAGGGCGACGGTAAAGCCCGGCATCTCCCAGGTCCAGTAGAGGGTCGCGGCCGCGGCGAGGGCGAACAGGGCGCCGTAGAGCAGGCTCGCGACGGGCGCGGCGGCGAAGCTACGCACGCCGGACGCCAGCCAGTCGAAGGGCTCGGCGACGTCGACCGAGCGGATAACCAGGGCTTGCGCCTGGCCTCGGGTCAGGGTGGTAGCGGTCTGTGTCGACATGGGTCACCTCCGTGAGCAGAAGGGTCGGAGAGTGGTCGCGCCCGAGGCAACGGGGCGCGGCCTGCGGGGAAGGTTAGGGGAGCGATTCGCTTGGGCACCGTCCCGCCCGGTTCCAGGGCATGACGGCGAGCAGCCTGGCCATCCCACACCAGCGGGTCAGGCCGGCCACGATCAGGCCGGCCCCGAGGAACGCGGCGGCAACGAAGAACAGCTCGTGGAAGGCGAAGCCGAAGATCACCTTGAGCACCAGCAGGGTGCCGACGGCGATCTGTACCTGCCGCTCCAGGGCCAGGCTCCCGCGGCAGCGGGTGAGCGGCAGCCCGGCCTGCTCCCAGGCCGCGGTGCCACCCTGGATCAGGGCAAGGCGGTGGAAGCCGGCATCGCGCATCCGCTCGACCGCCTGCTGCGCCCGGGCCCCGCTGTGGCAGGTGAGGTAGATGGTCTGATCTGGCGCTATGCCATACTGGCCGAGTCGCGCCCCCAGCGTGTCTGGGTCGAGCTGGTCCAGTGGCAGGAGCTGCGCCCCGGGGATGTGCCCGGCGCGGTACTCGGCGGGTGTCCTGACGTCGATCAGTGGGGCCGGCTCGTCACTGCCGCGAAGCTGCGCGAAGCGCTCCGGTGGAATCGAAATGACTCGGGTGCTCATGGTCACCTCCGGGAGTTACTGCTTGGTCCGGTTCGGAGGTGAGGCCCAAGGCGCGCATCAACACCGTTCATCCAGTCGAAATGCCTAGCGGCTCACATCGAGTTTTCCTCCATCCGGCGTGTTGCCGGCCGGTCTCGGAAAAGCCCCAGTGCGGGCGTTAGGGTTGGTTCCCGGTCTGGGCCTCGACCAGCATTTGCGCCAGCTCCGCCCCGCTCTTGTAGTGCGGCACCCGCCACACCAGGCGGTAGAGGCGCTGCAGGAAGCTGTTGCGTCCGGCGACCTCGTCGCGCCAGTATTGCTCGGCGAGCCTCAGGTTCCCCGCCTTGTCGAGGAGAAAGGCGTCCTTGGAGCCCTGGCCGCCGAAGATGTAGAGCTTGCCATCCTCGATCAGCCAGGTGTCGGCATCGCCGCCCCAGGGGATTCCGTAGACGATGCCGTTGGCGCAGTAGCCGCCGAACTGGGGCAGATACCGCGTCGGATCGGTGTCGAACAGGGCCTTGTGCTCGGCGCTCGCAAAGCGCAGCCGCACCCCTTGGTAGAGGCTGCTGTGCTCCGGTAAGCCGAGGCGGTGCCGGCCCTCGGTAAAGTAGGCCACCACGTCGTGACCGGCGAGCAGCAGCCGCTTCTCGTCGCCGTCGGCTACTGCGTTCACCGGCTTCAGCTCGGAGGCCGGGTTCTGCGCCACTATGGCCGAGCAGCCGGTCAGGGTGAAGGCCAGGAGCAGCAGGGCCAGGGGGTTGAGAAAGCGGGTCCACAGATTCGTCATCATGGGTCTATTTCGCTGGTTGGGTGGCAACGGGGAGCGACCAGCCGGGGTCGGCGAGGTCGCCGTCGATCGAAGGCGCGTCACCGGGCTCGGCGTAAGGCGGGGACCACCCAAGCCGGGCGCTCGCGGCCAGGCAGCGCCGGCGGAGCTCCGCCTGGTCGCGCCCGCCGAGATGGATGATCCCGAAGCGGTGGCTGCCGAGCCACTTGAAGTCGCGCGCCAGGGCCTGGCCCCGCTTGGGGAAGCAGAAGAGCAGCCCGTCGGGGGTCTCGCGACGCCATCGGGCGATCTCGCGCGCGGTTGGACTGGGGGGGACCTGGTCGGGGGCAAAGGCGCGGTAGACGAAGCTCGCCGCGGCGCCTGCGGAAGGCGTGCGCCGCGGCAGGGCGGCCGCGTCCTCGCCGAGCGCCAGGGCCACCGAGACGGCGTGGGCATCGATCCCGAGCACGCGCAGATACAGGTCGGAGAACTGCGAGGCGAGCCGCGGGTTGACCTCGATCACGCTGATCCGGTCTTGCGCCGGGTCGTAGAAGAGCTCCAGGTTGAACAGGCCCTGGCGGAAGCCCACCGCGGCGAGGAAGCGGCGCGCGATGTCGAGCGCGCGCCGCTGCACCTCGGCCGGGAGCCTGCTCGGGACCTCCCAGCGCATAAAGGCCTGGGTGCCGGGATACATGACCGCGTCGACCACCCCCAGGAGGTGGACCTCGCCGTCCTGCACCCAGCCGTCGAGGTTGTGCTGGGGCGTGCCCAGCGGCACCGGCGCCTCGAGGAGCATACGGTGGGCGGAGGGGGCGCCGGGCAGGCGGGCGCGGCAGACGCGCTCGAACGGCTCGACCAGGTGGCGGATCACCCACAGCTCGCGCCAGGAGAAGCGCGTATGCGCCTGAAGCTCGGCGCGGCTCGCGACCTCGCGCGCGAGCACCGAGAAGGCCGCCTTGACCGGCTTGACGTAGGCCGGGTAGGTCAGGCCCTCGGGGGCGTCGGCCCCGTACTCGAGGTCGAGCGGGGCGAAAGGCAGGTTGGCCTCGGGCGCGACCTGCCCCAGCACCTGGCGGGCCAGGAGCTTGTGCTGGCAGGCGATGATCGCTTCGGGGGGGCTGCCGGGCAGCCGGAGCCGCTCGGCCACCAGGGCGGCGGCCAGTGCACCGAACTGCTCGTGGTGCGAAATCACCCCCGCCCAGCCGCGGCGTGCGCCGCGCCGCGCTTGCACCGCGGCGAACCGCGCCAGGTCGAAGCCGATCAGGGACGCGTTGCTTGGGAAGGTAAAGAGATCGAAGCCGGCGTGGTCGAAGTCCGCGCGCCCGACCTGGCGCGCGAATCCGAGCGCGTCCCAGTCGTAGTCGAAGAGCAGGCCGATGCGCGGGCGGCTCAAGGCGCGATCTCGGGCCAGACCCGCTCGGCGGCACGCCGGCCCGCCTCGGAGAGCAGCCCCGCATAGTCCCTGCGCCCGCGCATGAGCCCGTGCAGGTCGAGGCGGATCTGCACGTCTGCGCTGCCGATCTGCTCGGCGATCAGGGTGTTGATCAGGATGTGCACGGTCTGAAAGGCGGTATCGATCAGGTGGCGGACGGGCTCATCATCGGGGCGGAAGGCAATATCCACGGCGACCACCCGCTCCCCGCCCAGGACTCGGGCCGCTCGCACCGGGACCGGCTCGGTCAGCGAGCCGTCGACCAGCCGGCGGCCCTCCCACTCGACCGGCTCGAACAGCACGGGCATGCAGGCCGAGGCGGCGACGGCCCTGGGCCCGTCCCCGCGGTCTAGGATCACCCGCTCGCCGGTCGCGAGGTCGGTCGCCACCGCGGCGAAGGCGATCGGCCAAGCCTCGATCGCGGGCGCCCCGATCAGTCCGCGCAGCCGCTGCTGAAGTCCCTCGTTGCTCACCAGCCCGCGGCGCGGCCAGGCCGGGCGCGCGGCGTCTAGCAGGCCGAAGCGCTCGGCAGCGCGCCCGATCGCGAGGCTATCGAGCCCGGCCGCCCAGAGCGCGCCGACGATCGCCCCGACGCTGGTCCCGACGATCAGGTCGGGGCGCAGCCCGCGTGCCTCGAAGACCCGCATGACGCCGAGGTGTGCGTGCCCGTGCAGGGAGCCGCTGCCGAGTGCGAGGGCGAGGCGCCGGCTGGCGTGCCCGTCGCCCCGGGCGGGCCGAAGCCCGAGCGCGAGCGCCCCCAGTGCGACCACTGCCGAGCCCAGCAGGGCGCGGCGCTGGGCATCGGGTACCTGGGACGGTCGGCCTCTCAGCATGGCAAACCCCTCGCATCGTTGGGGCGCAGGGAGCCTCTCGCGGGAGCATGGGGGCGGCCAGGGCATCCTGCGAGTCCCTTCGGGCTGGCGCGTCCTTTTGGTCATGCCGATGATCGCCCATCCGGGCCCTGCGCCGCGCGGGCCATCGGACGCCGCGACAGGGCCTCGATCCATCCGCCGAGAGGGGAGCCACCCGGCCCCGGACGTGAACGAAACGGGGGATGCAGCAGGGGCTCCACGACTGCCGGCGCCCCCCGCCGGATCGGCCGGGTGGCCGGCCTCGGCGGGCAAGGGCGCTTAGCCCTGCTGGAGCAGTATGCGCAGGTCGAGGGCCGCGGCGTTGGCGCGTGAGATGTAAGAGGCAAGGACGAGTGAGTGGTTTGCGACATAGCCAAAGCCGTGGCCGTTCAGGACCATGGGGCTCCACATCCGCTTGGTCGCCTCCTCGAGGTCGCGGATGACCTGCTGCATCGAGACCTCGGCGTTCTTGTCGCGCAGTACGTTCTCGAAGTCGATCGCGAGCGCCTTGAAGGTGTGCAGGAGCCCCCAAGCGTAGCCGCGCGCCTCGTAGAAGACGTCGTCGACCTCGCCGCGCGGGGTCTTGGGTCGCGCCTCGGGACCCTCGTTTTCCGCCCCTGCGGCTTCGGACTCGGGCACCAGGGCGGCGGTGAGCTCGCGGTCGCCCACGCTCGCGCTCAGGCGCTGGGCGTAGTTGCCGAGGCGCTTCTCCACCACGGCGAGATAGGCGGCCAGGTTGTCCGCGCGGGCAAAGAAGCGTGCCGATGGATCTCCGGCGATGAGCTGGGCGAGAAAGCCGTCGAGCGACTCGACACCCTGGCGGAGCTGCGACTCGGTCGTCGGCAGGATCCAGGCGTCGACCCGGTAGTTCACGAACTGGTCGGCCCGCCGCAGGTCGGCGTTCTCGACCGACTGGGTCTGTGAGCGGCTGAAGTCGTTGCGCAGGGAGCGAATGGAATCTCGGGCCTCCTTCAACAGGCCGTACTCCCAGCTCGGCATGTTGTCGAGGTAGATCCCGGGCACCGTGACGTCGTTATAGAGATATCCGCCCGGTTTCTCGAGCAGCGTGCGTGCCGCCTGGGCGACCGCGGCCACCGTCACGACCCCGGGTGCGAGGCGCTCGGAGTCACCGCCCGCGCGCTCCACGGCGGCCGCCCGGACATCGAACTTCTCGGGCTGCAGGGACCAGTAGGCACCGAGCAGGAGTACGGAGACCGCGAAGACAGCCGCCGCCGTCAGGGCGACACGCTTCCAGCGGGGCATCGCTTGGGCGCTCGCCGGGACCTCGGGGGGCTGCTCCGTGGCTTGGATGTGATCGGTGGAGGCGTGGGTGGTTTGGCTCATGTTCGATCTCCGCTGGTTGACTGCCGAACGATTCAGGCCGAGATCCTCGTCTCGGCCGGGATTGCGCCGCGGGCGCCGAGCGACTTGGGGAGCGGAGCCGATCCCTGGCTCGCGCCGGGCTCGCTCGGCACGGGCAAGGGCTCGGGGCCGTCGACCGGAGGCTCTGGTCCGGCGGCCGCTGCGCCGAGTCCGCCGCCGCGGTTTGTCGAGCCGCCCCGCGCTCGCCGGAAGCGAATTCGGTCGGGCGCCGAGGTGCCGCCGGAGACGACGAACCCCATCGCCTGATCGACGGTCCAGTCGAGTGGCACAAGCTGCGAGACGGGGAGGATCTCGAGGTAGCCGCTGGTCGGGTTGGGGGTCGTCGGCACGTAGACCGCCGCCAGCTCTTCGCCGGTGTCCTCGTCGATGAAGACACGGGTCAGCAGCCCGACGACCTTCATCCCCTCGTGCGGGAAGGGGATGAGCACCACGGACTTGCCACCTTCCCCCTCGCTCTGTAGGGCGTCGACAAGCCGCTTGGTGGCCCCGTAGACGCTGGTCACCAGTGGGATGTGTCGCACCCACTCTTCGACGGCGTTCACGATCTGTCGCCCGCCCAGCCTTGTCATCGCCATGCCCAGCAGGTAGAGCATGACCAGGGTGAACAGGATGGCGAGACCGGAGGACAGCAAGGGCGCCTCGACGAGCAGGGTCGCGAGGCTTGGCGAGACCGGCTTGACCGCGTTGGAGACGACGATGAGCTTCGGCCGGCCGATGTTGGCGAGCAGGTCGAGAAAAAAGCTGAACACGAAAACGGTGACCAGCAGCGGAATCGCGGTGACGATCCCGGTCAGCAGGTATCGCTTGATGTTCGCGTTCTCGAGCATGTCTCGGCGACCGTGTAGGGGACTGGTGCTTGCCGCGGCAGATGGTGTAGACGGCCGAGATGCAACCCAAGCGCCCCCGCCGCCGCGGCCGAGGCGCCTTTGACGGGGCTCTGAGTCCCGGCTCAGCGTCGTTTTTCTCCCCTGTCCAACGGCTTAGCAGATGCCAGAGTCGGCGCCCCGTGGCGACTCGCGGACTCTTCGAGGTTCGTCGAACTTCTCGCGCGACACTTCGAGTTTTTCTGATTCGTAAGCGTGCTGCGCGACCTTGCGCCCGTCGCCCTCGGGGCCCCGGGCGGGGCAGCTTGAAATCCCCTAGTCCGGCGCAGAGTTTGCGTTCTGCCCGGTCTCGGACCCGGGTAGTATCCGTCCCCAATGTTATCGAGAGGACCATGTCAAGCCCCCCAAGCTCGGTCGACCGAGACGGCACCCAAGGCCGGTCCCCCGTTTTGGCCGCCTTGTCGGTGTCCGTGCTCACGGTCCTGTTCGCGGGGCTCTGGCTCACCCTTGTCGGGCCGACCGATCCCGGCTCCTGGATCATCGGGGTGCCAGCCGTGATCGCCGCCGTCTGGGCCCGGCAGCGTCTGGCGCCGGCACCTGGGCGCGGCCTGTCGCTGCTTGGGGCGCTGCGCTTCTTGCCGGTGTTCCTCATCGAGTCCTTCAAGGGCGGGATCGACGTCGCACGGCGCGTCTTGGGGACGCGTCTGAGGGTCGAGCCGGGGCTGCTGACCTACCGGCTGAGCCTCGACTCGCGGGCGGCTCGGGTCTTCTTTGTCGATCTCGTCAGCCTCCTGCCAGGCACCCTGAGCGCGGACCTCCAGGGCGACACGCTCGTGGTGCATGCGCTCGACTGCCGGGTGGACGCGGCCCCCGAGCTGTTGCGGCTCGAGCGGCACGTCGCCCGAGTCTTCCGCGAGCGGTTGCCAGAGCAAGGGGCTCCGACCCCATGAGTGAGCTGCTCGCGATCCCGGCCCTGATCCTCCTCCTGACCCTCGGGGCCGGGCTGGTTCGGGTCGTCATCGGGCCGACGCCCACCGACCGACTGATGGCGGCCCAGCTCACGGGCACCACGGGAATCGCCACCCTGCTGGTGCTCGCGCCGGTGCTGCGCGCGCCGGCGCTGGTGGATGTCGCCCTTGTGTTCGCGCTGCTTGCCGCCGTCGCGGCCGCGGCCTTCACCCGCCAGCGGCGGTCCGCGGAGGAGCCGTGATGGTCGCGCTGCACTGGCTGGCTGCGGCCCTGATCCTCGCCGGGCTCTTGTTCTTCGTCGCCGGGACGGTCGGGCTCCTGCGCCTGCCCGATGCCCTGAGCCGGCTGCACGCGCTGACCAAGGCCGACAACCTCGGGCTCTTCCTGGTCGCGCTCGGGCTGCTGGTCGCCAACCCCGAGCCCTTCTTCGCGCTCAAGCTGCTGCTGATCTGGCTGCTGGTGATGGCGGCCGCCGCGACCGGGGCGCACCTGATCGCCAAGCGGGCGGTCCGCGGCGACGGGGAGGACGCGCCTTGACCAATCTGCTCCTCGCCTTCGATCTGCTGCTCTCGCTCACCCTGGTCGGCCTGGCCGCGGCCGCCCTGACCAGCCGCGAGCCGCGGCGGGCGGTGATTCTCTTCATCGCCTTTGGGCTCCTGCTCGCTCTGGTGTGGGCGCGGCTGCGCGCCCCCGACGTGGCGCTCGCCGAGGCGGCGATCGGGGCGGGACTGGCCGGGGCCTTGATGTTGGCGGCGGCGCGGCGGGCCGCGCGGGGCGCCCGTGGGCCCGGTGGGTCCGAGAGCTCGGCTGGGCAGGACTGATGGGCGTCCGGCACTCGCTGATCATCGGCCTGTTGGCGCTCATCGGCGCCACCCTGGCCTGGGTCTACTGGGATGCCCTGATCGGGCACGCGGGCACGCGGCTCGCGGGGCTCGCCCTGGAGCGCGTCCCAGAGAGCGGGGTGTCCAATCCGGTGACCGCCGTGCTGCTCAACTTCCGCGCCTACGACACCCTGCTTGAGCTCGCGGTGCTGCTCGCCGCGATCTTGGGAATCTGGTCGAGCGGCCCCGAGGCGCGCGGATTCCTGCCCGCGGGGCCGGTGCTCGGCGCATTGACGTCCTGGGTGGTGCCCCTGCTTATCCTCGCCGCCGGCTATCTGCTCTGGGTCGGTGGACACGCCCCGGGCGGGGCCTTCCAGGCGGGCGCGCTGCTCGGCGCCGCTGGGGTCGTCCTTCGGCTCTCGGGCGAGCCGAGCGCGGGGCTACCGCCGCTGCCCTGGCTGCGGGTGGGGATCGGGCTCGGGGTGCTGATCTTCACCCTCACTGGGCTGGCGCTGATGGCGCTCGGTCAGGGTTTTCTGACCTACCCGGCGGCCTCCGCCAAGTGGCTGATCCTCATGATCGAGACGGCCGCGACCCTGTCCATCGGCGCGACCCTGGCGGCGGCCTACCTGGCTGGCGAGCCCGTCCCCGCGCGCTCGACCACCCAGCAGCCGGGAGGGACCAGACCCTGATCACCCAGCTCGTGTACGGCCTCGGGGGGATACTCCTTTTCCTGCTCGGGGTCTGGTCCTTCCTGGTCCACGACGGCCTGCTGCGCAAGCTGATCGCGATCAACGTCACCGGCGCGGGGGTCTTCCACGTCTTCATCGCGGTGGCCTACCGCGGGCTCGACGCCGCCCCCGACCCAGTCCCGCATGCCCTGGTCCTGACCGGGATCGTGGTGGCGGTGAGCGCTACGGCCCTGGCCCTGACCCTGGGGCAGCGCCTGGAGCGGCCGGATGATTGACTGGCTGGTCCTGGCGATCGCCGTCCCGCTGCTGGGCTCGGTGGTGGCGGCCGCACTCCCGGGCCGGGCGTCCGCGATCGGCCTGGCGACCGCGGTGCTGACGACCGGCTCGGCGCTGGCCGCGAGCCTGGTCGTCGCCGAAGGGGGTAGCCTCCGCTCGGACCTTGGCGGCTGGGGGGCGCCGCTCGGGATCGCGCTCGCCGCGGACGGTCTCTCGGCCGCGTTGCTGGTGATGTCGAACCTGGTCGCGCTGGGGATCAGCGTCTATGCCCTCGACTACTTCTCGGGTGGCGTGCGCCGCCATTTCTGGCCCCTGTGGCTGCTGCTCTGGACATCTCTGAACGGGGTCTTCCTCGCGGCCGACCTGTTCAACGTCTATGTCACCCTGGAGCTCCTGGGGATCAGCGCCGCGGCCCTCGGGGCGCTGAGCGGGCGGCCCGACGCGGTGGCCGCCAACCTGCGCTACCTGCTGGTGGGGCTCTTGGGCTCCATGACCTACCTGCTCGGGGTGGCCTTGCTCTACACCGAACTCGGGACCCTCGACATCGGACTCGCGGCCGAGGCCCTGGTGCCCGGGCCGCTCGCCCACACCGCCTTCGCCCTCATGCTCGGCGGCCTGTTGCTCAAGGCCGCGCTCTTCCCCCTCCACTTCTGGCTGCCGCCGGCGCATTCCCAGGCCCCGGCGGCGGTGAGCGCGGCCCTCTCGGCCCTGGTGGTCAAGGCGGCCGTGTATCTGGTGCTCCGCCTCTGGATGGACCTGTTCGGCCCGGTGGCCGGACCCGGGGCGGGCGCTATGCTCGGGGTCCTCGGCGCGGCCGCGGTGGTCTGGGGCTCCTGGCGTGCCTTCCGCGCCGAGCGGCTCAAACTGCTGGCGGCCTACTCCACGGTGGCCCAGGTCGGCTATCTGTTCCTGTTTTTCCCGCTGCTCGCGATCGCGCCACCCCCTGAGCGCGAGGCCCTGCTCGGTGCCCTGGTGCTGCTGGCGCTGACCCACGGCTTCGCCAAGGCCGGGCTCTTTCTCGCCGCCGGGCTGCTGCAGAAGCGCGTCGGTCACGACCGCATCGACGAGTTGGGGCCGGCGATCCAGTCTTTACCCGTGGTGGGTCTGACGCTGGGCCTCGCCGGGGTCGCCCTGATCGGGCTGCCGCCGAGCGGGACCTTCATCGCCAAGTGGATACTGCTCGCCGAGTCCATCGGCGCCGGCCAGTGGTGGTGGGCGCCGGTGGTGCTGATCGGGACGCTGCTCGCCTCGGCCTACGTCTACCGGCTGCTGGCCAACGCCTTCGGACCCGCCGCTCAGGCCGAACCGGCGGCGGAGGGCGCCCTGGCGCCGATCGGCCGGCTGGCGCAGGCGCCGGCCCTGCTGATGACCCTGGTCGCGGTGGTCGTGCTGGGGCTCGGTGGCGAGCCGCTCTGGGGTCTGCTGGAGGGGGTCGGGCCGTGATCCCCGACGCCTGGCTGCCGGCCGCGATCGTCCTGACCTCGCTGGTCCCGGGCCTCCTGATCTTCCTGTTGGGCGAGGAGCGCCAGGTCCTGCGCACCCTGCTCAACATGGCGGGGGCGCTCCTCAAGCTCGCCTTGGTCGGCTGGCTGATCCTCGGGATCTACGAGGGCCGCACCTTCGAGAGTCGGCTTACGATCGCGCCCGGCCTCGACCTGGTCCTGAGCGCCGATGCCCTCTCCGTACTCTTTGTCACCCTGTCATCGGTGCTCTGGCTGGTGACGACGGTGTACGCCATCGGCTATCTGGAGCACTCGCCGAACCGCAGCCGGTTCTTCGGCTTCTTCAGCCTGTGCGTCTCGGCCACCGTGGGGCTCGCCTTGTCCGGCAACCTGATGACCTTCGTCATCTTCTACGAGGCCCTGACGCTTGCGACCTACCCCCTGGTCGCGCACCGGGGCACGCCCGAGGCCACCCGCGGGGCGCGCATTTATCTCGCCTACACCCTGGGCGGCGGGGCCGTCCTGCTGATCGGGGCAGTCTGGCTCCAGGCGCTGGCCGGCCCGGTGGTGTTCACCCAGGGCGGCATGCTCTCGGGCGTGTCCGGGGAGCACGAGGTCCAGCTCGTGCTGATCTTCGTCCTGCTGCTTACGGGACTCGGGGTAAAGGCCGCCCTGGTGCCGCTCCATGGCTGGCTGCCGCAGGCGATGGTGGCGCCGGCCCCGGTGAGCGCCCTGCTGCATGCGGTGGCGGTGGTCAAGGCCGGGGCCTTCGGTATCGTGCGGGTGGTTTACGACGTCTACGGGGTGTCGCTGGCGGAGTCGCTCGGGCTGCTCCATCTGCTGGCGGTGCTCGCCTCGGTCACCATCATCTACGGCTCGGTCCGCGCCCTGTCGCAGGACGGGCTCAAGAAGCGGCTCGCCTATTCGACCGTGAGCCAGGTCTCGTACATCGCGCTCGGGGCGTCGATCTTCGGGCCCGTCGCCACCATCGGCGGCGTGGTTCATCTCGTGCACCAGGGGATCATGAAGATCACGCTCTTCTTCTGCGCCGGCAACTACGCCGAGACCCTCGGGGTGCACCGGGTCAGCGAGATGGACGGGGTGGGGCGGCGCATGCCCTGGACCACCCTGGCCTTCACGGTCGCGGCCCTGGGGATGATCGGTGTGCCACCGCTGGCCGGTTTCGTGAGCAAGTGGTATCTGGGCCTCGGCGCCTCCGAGGCGGGTAGCGACTGGGTGCTGATCGTGCTGGTCGCGAGCAGCCTGCTCAACGCGGCCTATTTCCTGCCCATCCTCTTCCGCGCCTGGTTCCGCGAGGCCCCGGCGCGCTGGCCCGACGAGCACATCCCGGCCGGGCGGCTGGAGACCTCCGGCGCGCTCCTCTGGCCCCCGCTGATCACCGGCGCTCTGGCGCTCGCGGCCGGGCTGTTCGCCGCCGCCCCGGCGAGCCCGCTGGAGTGGGCGACGCTGATCGCGCGGCGGGAGTACGGGCTATGAGCGGGGCGCCCGTCCAGGCCGGATCGATCCGGCGCGCGATCCGCGCGCGCTGCGCCGAGAGGCTGCCCGAGGGTCAAGGTCCGCGATGAGCAGCCTGCTGGTCCTCGCCTGGCTGGTCCCGCTCGCGGCCGCCGCCCTCGCCCCGGCGGCGCGACTCTGGTGGCTCCCCGCGGTCGCGGCGCTGCCCGCGGTGGCCGCGGCCGGCCTGGCCCCGCTGGGTGAGCGCGTCGAGATCCCCTGGCTCCTGCTCGGGGTAGTGCTGGGGCTCGACGAGACCAGCCGGATCTTCCTCGCCTTCACCTCGGTCCTCTGGCTCGCGGCCGGGATCTACAGCGCCCAGGCCATGCGGGCGGGGCCCAATGCGGTCCGCTTCAGCGTCTTTTTCCTCCTCGCGATGGCCGGCAACCTGTGGCTGATCCTGGGGCAGGACCTGGTGAGCTTCTACGTGGGCTTCAGCCTCATGGGGCTCGCCTCCTACGGCCTGGTGGTGCACGACGGCGACCGCCCGGCCCTGCGGGCGGGCAAGGTCTACCTGGTGATGACCCTGGCGAGCGAGCTGGCCCTCTTCGCGGCGCTGGTGCGGGTCGCCGCGCACGCCGGGGGTCTGGTCCCGGAGCGCGCCGAGCTCGTCGGCCTCGACGACCTCACCGTCGGGCTCCTGATCTTCGGTCTGGCGATCAAGGCCGGTCTGGTGCCGGTGCACGTCTGGCTGCCCCTGGCCCATCCCGCGGCACCGGTGCCGGCGAGCGCGGTGCTGAGCGGGGCGATGATCAAGGTGGCGCTGCTGGGCTGGCTACGCTTCCTGCCAGTCGGGGAGGCGGCCCTGTTCGAGTGGGGGGTGCTGCTGGTCTTCACCGGGCTCGCGACGCTCTTCGTCGCCATCCCCATCGGCTTGGTGCAGTCGAACCCCAAGGTCATCCTGGCCTACTCCAGCGTGAGCAAGATGGGCCTGATGGCCCTCGTCCTCGGGGCCATCCTGGTCGAGCCCGGTCTCGCCACCGCCGGTATCCTGGCCCTCTCGCTCTACGCCGCCCACCACGCCCTGGTCAAGGGCGGGCTCTTCCTCGGGGTCGGGCTGCGCCACCACGCCGGCGCCCAGGCCCTGGTCCTCGCCGGGATGCTGGTGCTCGCGCTCTCGCTGGCGGGGGTCCCGGGGAGCAGCGGGGCGGTCGTCAAGTACGGGATCAAGCCGGTGCTTGCCGGCGCGAACTGGCCTTGGCTGACCGCGGCGGTGGCCGTGAGCACGGCCGCGACCCTGTTGCTGATGCTGCGTTTTCTGTGGGTGATCGTGCGCACCGAGCCGCACCCCGCGCTCGGCTATGGCGCGGGCGGACTCGCCTGGGGTGGGCTGATCGCGCTCGCCCTGCTGCTCGGGGTCCTGCTGGGCTCCCCAGCGGCCTGGACGACCGATGCCGGCCCGATCCTGGCTGCCCTGCTGATCGCACTGCCCTTCGCCCTGGTCGCCTGGCGCAAGCCCCGATTCTTGCGCCCCGCGGTCGACCGGGTGCCGCCGGGCGACCTGCTCGGGCTGGTCCGCCCGCTGCTCGTCATCCTGGGTTTCGTGCTACGGACGCTTGCCCGCTGGTGGGGGCGCCTGCTCGCGCTCGGATCGGCTCGCCTGGCGGATGCGATCGATGCCGTCGGGCCCGCGCCCCCGGACCCCGAGCGGGCCCTGCGCCGCTGGCCCAACGCCGGCGCCGCCTGGCTCGCCATCACCGCGCTGCTCCTCGCCCTCTCGCTGTGGAGCCTGCCCGGCGGCGAGCGACCCGTTGCCGCTGACCGTGCACCGGCCGCGGACGCGGGGCAGGCGGTCGAGACCTTGGCGGCGACCGATTTCGGGCTGGCGGTGCCGCCAGAGGCCGAGCTGCCGCCAGTGGCCGAAGAAGGACTGGCCTTGGTTGAGGTCCGGCCGTCAGACCCTGCGGAGGCCGCGTCCGCCGAGTCCGATGGATCCGCCGGGCCGCCGGCCGAGGTCACCCCGGAGCCCGAGGGGCTGGCGGCGGTCGACGACACGCTCGCGCATGACGAAGGGCCGCGGCTGGTCCCCGAGGTGTCGGGGCCCGCCCTGACCGCGGGGCCGGAACCCGCGCTGGATGGGGAGCCAGCCGCCCTGGGTGAGGTCCAGTCCGACAGGGTCGACAGTCCCGCCCAGCCGTTGCCGTCCGAGGACCTGGCTGTTCCCGCGGGGACTGGGCCGTTCGAGCCTGCAGCGGATAGCGAGTCGGTCGCGATCGCCGGCCAGGCCGAGGGGCCGGAGAACCAGCAGGCGCAAGCGGCGGCCGCCCCGCCGACGCCGGCCGCCGACACGGATGGGTCCGATGTCTGCGACCCTGAGCGGCGCTTGGTCTTCTCACACCCCGCGGTCCCGGAGCCGCTGCGCCTGCGCGACTGCGAGCTGGGCGAGGACGGGCAGGCCCGGCCCATCTCCGCCCCGCCGCTGACCAACGCGCTGGTCGAGCTGGTCCAGCGGCACCTCGCCGACCGCGGCTACGACCCTGGGCCCATCGACGGGCTGATGGGCCCGCGCACGCGCTCGGCGATCCGCGCGTTCCAGCGGGACCAGGGTGAGCCGGCGACCGGCGCGATCAGTTTCCGCTTGCTCGAAGCCCTCCACGCCGACACGGCGGCCGACCAGCCCCGATGAGTCTCGGTCGGGCGGACTCCCGCCCGGCCGAGCCGCCGCCGACCACTGACTCCGAGGCGTAACGGGTACCTGGACCGGGTGCGCCGGCGGGTCCGTTATCAATCGAAAAAACCTGTGTTTTCCTGCTCGAAATCAGACCTCGGCGTCCCTTGCGCGACTCCGGTCCGCCCAGAGAATCAAGCCGAAGACGGCCCTGTGAGGGGAGGGCGGCACCGACGGGCGTCGCGAAAAACCGTTCGGTCAAACGCTTGGTATGACCAGCCACCGCAAGAGGCGATCCATGAACCGAGAGAAGCTCGTGCAGACCACCAAGGCGGCCACCGGGGCCGTCACCCAGAGGACGCTGGCCCTGTTGCAGGCCGTCCGAGCATGGATCGCGGCACGGCGGCACCTGCTCGACCGGCTGCTCCATCCGATCGGGCGGCTCGTCGGCCCGATCCGACAGTGGCTGTCCCCCGCGACTGAGCGTGCGCGGCATTGGATGGCCGCCCACGAGCACCTGCTGGCCGGCCCCCGGACCTGGGCGCGCACCTTCGGCCTCCACCGGCGCCCCACGCAGGCCGTCGGGACCCTGATGATCCTCGGCGCCCTCTACGTCGCGATCTGGGACCCATTCGTGCGACCCGTGCCGGACGCACCGGCGATCGTCGCCGAGCGCACCGCACCGATCGGCACCGTTAACGTCCACCCCCTGTCCGCGGATCAGCTCGCCGACGAACGCGACGCCGGCGCGACGCCGGTCTCGTCGATCAACTGAGGGCGGCTCACTCGTAGTCGACGTCTAGCAGCGGGGGAAGATCTTCCGGTCAGCGAGCGATGGAGTGCCGTCGATTCGTTCCGTTGATGGGTGCCAGGGATGGCAACCGATCAGCGGACCTCAGGCGTCAGAAGGGTCAGCGCCTGTCGAGGTGCTTAGGCTGGTGTAAGAAAAACTTGTGCCTATTGCGTACCTGACTCCGCCAATCCGGGACTGACCGCCGCGAAAATTCGTTGTCGTTGTCGCCCCAAGGCCACGGATTCTGACCTACCCCTCAGCATCCCCGCCTGAGCTTGGCAAGCATCGAATCGATCCGCTCACGCCACAATGGCCTCGCCTCGCCGATGACGACAACGACAACGACAACCATGAGCACTACTTGACCTGTTTTTGACGCATCCCTTAACGGCTCGGATCGGCGCTCTCGCTCTTTCCATCGCACGAACCAGAGCGCCCCGGCCGTGACCGTCAGCAGTACGTCGAGACCAACCGCCGCCTCCGCCCAGCTCGAGGTCCTCAATGAGTCTCCAAGCACGATCAGGCCGACGCCATAGAGCATCGTGGTGATCCAGGAGACGCTCAGGTAAACGAAGAAGCGAACATCGATGAGCGCGGCCGCGTAATTGCGCAGTGCTGCCGGTAGCCCGGGGGTCAGCCGAACCACCAGCAAGACGCTCACGGCGCCCTCGCCATTGATACTTGGCGGATTGAACGACCAACGGCGCAGCAGCCGATAGAGCCGGTCGCGAATCCAACGCCGGGCGATCCAGTGGCTGGGCGCTAGGTTGGCCGCCGTCGCGGCCAGGCAGCCGACCAAGGCGGTCTGCAGCGGAAAACCGGCGCCGGCAAGTAGGAAGAACGGGCTGCTGCGTATGCCAATGAGCGGCAGTAGCGTCAGGGCGATGAAGAAAGGCCAGAACCCGGTATGGGTCTTCCATTCCTGAAACGTCTGCCAGTTCTCGTACAACGCCCAGATCAGCCCCGTCACGGCCATAACGGCGCCGAGGGCCGTCGTCAGCCGGAGCAGGGGCCAGAGCGACCGCTCGTGACGGTTCCTCGCATGAGCCTGCCTGCGAGTGCGAGGGCCTCGGGAGCAACCCCCGAGCTCGGTTGTCTCAGGTTCCATGGCGTCCTCGCCGGTGGGACGTTGAATTGAAGGGCTGGGAGCCGGATTTCATCCATCCGTGACCGACTCGATAGCGCCGATACGGTCCGGGGCGGCGAATGAGGGCGCTTGCGACTGTAGCAAAGGGGACGCCGTTTCCGGCCCGCGGGGTCTTCGGTCTGGGCGCGCCGGTCAATGAGCAGGGATGCGATTAATCCGAGGTGAAACATGAAGCGATTCAAGAATATCCTGTTCCTCGCCGACGGCATCAGGGCGCCAGGCCCCGCCTTTCGGCGTGCCGTCAAGCTAGCTGAGGCGAACGGCGCGCGGCTGACGGTGATCGACGTCCTGCCCGATAGCCATTCCCCCGCTACGGTGGGGGGCCGTTTCTTGGTGGAGATCGACCGGTTGAGACGCGAGGACCGGGAGACCGAGCTCGACGGGCTGATCGCGCCATTCCGTGAGGGCGGAGCCGTCATCAACCGGCGAGTGGTCACCGGGATTGCCTTCGTGGAGGTGATTCGCACGGTGATCGGTGAAGGGTACGACCTGGTGATCAAGTCGGCCCGCCCGCCGGACAGCTTCGCGCAGCGCACACTGGGGAGCACGGACCTCCATTTATTGCGGAAATGCCCATGCCCGGTCTGGATCGAGCGGGTGGATACCGAGGGCTCTTACCGAACGGTGCTCGCCGTCGTCGATACCAGGGAAGCGGCCGACGCCGAGTCCGCTCGGCTGGTGCTGGAGCTCGCGAGGTCTCTGGCCGAGCGTGAGGGGGCCAATCTCGCGGTGGTGGAGACCTGGACCTTTGAGGGGGAGGAGCTTTTGCGGAGCGATCGCTCGGGGCTATCGAGCGATGAGGTCGAGGCCCTCATCGATGAAACGGAGGCCTGTCGGCGGCGAGCGCTCGACGCCATCCTTCGCGACCACGGTATGACTACGGACGATCATCGCGTGCACCTGATCAAGGGTGACTCGGCACCGACCGTGCGCGCCCTTTCATCGGCGCTTGGGGCGGATCTGATCGTGATGGGCACCCTCGATCGATGGGGTATCCCGGGCGTTCTCATCGGAATCGCCGCGGAAGACCTGCTGCAACTGACGCAGGCGTCGGTCCTCGCCATCAAACCCTACGGCTTCGTCTCCCCGGTAGCGGCGAACTGAAACACACCTTTCAAGTTTCGGTCTGAAAAGGGCACTTGTCCGCAAATGAACGGCAATAAAACAGAAGCTTGCGAAGCGAGGGGCCGATCCTGAGGGTGAGGCCAGAGACTGATCAATCCCTTGTAACTCGTCGCTGTTATCGAGCGCCGGGCACCTGAGCTGCTCGTTTGCCGTTCAAGGCGCCCGGGCCGGGCGGGATGCCCCGCTGGGGTCGGCCTCCTCCGCGGGCGAATCGCAAGACGCGCCGGAATCCCACCTCCGGGGCTCGCCTCGGACGCTGGGCAAGCTGGCCAGTCATCGGCTCCTCCAAAGGCCCTCGAATTATTCGTCGGCTGGTGACCGAAAGATCGATTGGATGCCGGGGCCGTCGCACGCACTCTCGCGCAATGAGACCAGCAGTACGCAAAGGTGCACTGAATGAACATGAGGATCTCGAACATGACGAGCAAGGGTTTCCCGGAGGACGAAGCGGCAAGCTCGGGCCAGCTGCGGGCCGAGCCGAGCGGGCCGCAAGAGGCGGGTCGCCGGGGCTGGGAGCGACCTGAGCCGGGAGCAGCCGCTGAATCGGGCGGGGAAGGCGCTGAAGCGGTCAGCGGGACCGGCGCGGGCCGGGGGGCGGGCGAGAGCCATGCCGGATACCTCGGATCGAGACTGATCCGAGTGGTCGTGGTGCTGGTCGTCTATTTCGTCCTCGAGCTGCTGGTCAAGGCGGCCATGGTGCTGCAATTCGTCTACGTCGCCTGGAAGAAGCGACCCCACCTCGGAATGCAGCGGTTCGGGGCCAGCGTCGGTGAGTACATGAACGCACTCTGGCGCTTCTGCACCTTTGCGTCGGACGAGGCCCCCTGGCCCTTCCGACCCTGGCCGCGGGAGCCGGTCGGCCCGGAGATCTGAGGCGACCCGCCTAGCGCCCCGGGCGGCCGCGACGGCCGCAGGGGACCCACCTGAGCCCTCAGCCCCGGCCGGCGAGTGCGGCGGGCTCGCAAGGCAGCGGCGCCAGCTCGCGGGTGTGCTTGAGGTCCGCGATCTCCGAGAGGGCCTCGCGGTCGAGGATGGTCACGTGGCTGCCGTGGATCGCGATCACCCCCTGTTCGCCGAGTGACTTGACGACCCGAGAGAAGGTCTCCGGCTTCACCGAGAGGCGCGAGGCGAGCACCCCCTTGCGCACGTCGAGCTCCACCGCGCGCCGGTCGGGCGGCAGTCGGGTCATCAGATAGCGCGCCACGCGGCTGGTCGCTGAGTGCAGGGTCAGATCGTCGATCTCGCCGATCAGCGCGCGCAGCCGCTGACTGAACGCCCCGAGGAGCACGAAGCAGGTCTCCGTCGATGCGCGCAGCATTTCGGCGAAGTCGTGCGCGTCGATCGCGATCAGCTCAACGGGATTCAGAGCCGCTGCGCAGACCGGGTATCGCGGGGCGCTGAGGAACATGAGCGCCTCGGCGAACGTCTGCCCCGGTGAGACGATCTCGATGACCTTCTCCGCCCCCTCGGGCGACAGGCGAAACAGTCGGATCTGCCCGGAGAGCACAAGGTAGAACCGCGCCGCGAGCTCGCCCTGAGTGAACAGCATCTGTCCCTCTTCGAGCACCACGCGGCCGGCGTGATGGGCGACCCGCTGGAGCTGCTCGAGGCCGAGCCCGGAGAGCAGCAGGGCGCCGCGGAGCGCCTCGATCGTTGCTGTTTCGTCGTTTCGAGCCACCGGTTTGCGTCATCCCTCGTGCGTGCGAGGGTCCGAGGGTACACGTGCCGGCCGCGCCGTCCTTGACCGGGATTAAGGTCTGGCACCGCGGCGGGCCGGGCTTTGGCCGGCTTCCTGGGTGCCCTCGGCGGTTTGACATGCATCAAGGTCAGACCGGCCCAGCGACCGTGCAATGGGGCCGCCAGAACTTTTTGAGGAGGAGCCCATGGCACAGACCTTCACCAAGTCGATGGCGAGGAATATCTTCTATGGCGGCACGGTCTTCTTCGTGCTGCTCTTCCTCGCACTGACCTTCGATACCTCTCGCGCCTTACCCACGCGCGATCAGCGTGCACAGCTCGACCCTAGCACGGAGCTCGGGCAGAGGATCGCCCACGGAAAGGCGCTCTGGGAGCACAACAACTGCATCGGTTGCCACACCCTGCTCGGCGAAGGGGCCTACTTTGCGCCCGAGCTCGGTAATGTCTACGTGCGTTTCGGCAACAACAAGGAGGCGATTAAGGCGTTCATCAAGTATCGCCCCGCCGAGGGGATCGCAGGCCGGCGCAGCATGCCGCAGTTCAATTTCAGCGACGACGAGCTCGAGGCCATCGCGGAGTTTCTGAAGTACAGCTCCGAGATCGACGCGGCGGGCTGGCCGCCGAACATCCAGGGCTGACCGGCCGGACACGGGAGAACCAATGATGAAATACAAGTCACAAGGCGTCGCTAAGCTCTACTTCACCGGGGCCATCGCCCTGTTTGTCGCCCAAATCCTGTTCGGGCTGATCCTCGGGCTGCAATACGTGATCGGGGACTTTTTGTTCCCCGAGATCCCCTTCAACGTGGCCCGCATGGTCCATACGAACACGCTGATCGTCTGGCTGCTCATGGGCTTCATGGGGGCGACTTACTACCTGGTCCCGGAGGAGGCGGAGCGCGAGCTCTATGCCCCCTGGCTCGCCGTGGCCATGTTCTGGATCTTCCTGATCGCCGCTGGCCTGACCGTCGCCGGCTATCTGCTGGTCCCCTATGCCGGGCTCGCCAAGATGACCGGAAACGAGCTGCTGCCCACCATGGGGCGCGAGTTCCTGGAGCAGCCGACCATCACCAAGATCGGCATCGTGGTCGTTGCGCTGGTGTTCCTGTTCAACGTCGGCATGACGATCCTGAAGGGCCGCAAGACGGTGGTGAGCCTGATCCTCTTGATCGGACTGACCGGGCTCGCGGTGCTCTTCCTGTTCGCCTTCTACAACCCGACCAACTTGGTGCTCGACAAGTTCTACTGGTGGTGGGTGGTGCACCTCTGGGTCGAGGGCGTATGGGAGCTGATCATGGCCTCCATCCTCGCCTTCGTGCTGATCAAGACCACCGGGGTGGACCGCGAGGTGGTGGAGAAATGGCTCTATGTCATCATCGCGATGGCGCTCATCACCGGCATCATCGGCACTGGCCACCATTATTATTGGATCGGCACGCCCGAGTACTGGCAGTGGTGGGGCTCGATCTTCTCGGCGCTGGAGCCCATCCCCTTCTTCATGATGACGGTGTTCGCCTTCAACATGGTCAACCGCCGCCGGCGTAACCACCCCAACAAGGCCGCCGTCCTCTGGGCGCTCGGCACCGCCGTGCTGGCCTTCTTGGGGGCGGGCGTGTGGGGCTTCCTGCACACACTCTCGCCGGTCAACTTCTACACCCACGGCACCCAGATCACCGCCGCCCACGGGCACCTGGCCTTCTTCGGCGCCTATGTGCTGATCAACATCACCATGATCTCCTACGCCTGGCCGCTGATGCACGGGCGGGAGGCCAACAGCATGCGAGCGCAGGTGTGGGAGATGTGGTCGTTCTGGCTGATGAGCGTGTCGATGGTCTTCATCACGCTCTTCCTGACTGGCGCCGGCATCCTGCAGGTCTACCTGCAGCGCTTCACCGATGTTCCGCAGCAGTTCATGGTGGTCCAGGAAAAGCTCGCCCTGTTCTACTGGCTGCGTGAGCTCGCCGGCCTGATCTTCTTCATCGGCCTGGTGGTCTACGTGGTGAGCTTCTTCGTCGCCGCGCGCGACGCCAAGCGGCCCGAGCTCAGCGCCGAGGTCACACCGGCCTCCGCCTGAGCGACCTTCCCTCCCGGGGACGAGGGACCGTCCCCCTGGCGTGTATGGGCCCCGGTGCGGGCCCTTTTTTTTGCGTACGTCGGACGGGGCTGGGGTCCTTCCCATCCGCGGCGCGCATGGGTCCAAAAAGCAACGCAAGCGAGCACCGCATCCGGTGGGACGGCATCAGGGCACCTTGAAACACTCAAGGTGCCCGCGCGGGGTAGGGATGTCCCGCCATTCTCAGGCGCCGGAGCGCCTGAACATGTCACGAACCGGGAACCGCGCTTTCGCGGTGGCGGCGAGGCCCTGCCGTTCGTGCTGGGGTCGCGCCCTGCGCCTCAGCCGCCGAGCCGCGCCCAGGCCAGGAAGAGCGCGAGCGCCCCGAAGAGGGCGCCCATGATGAGGCCGCCCTTGGCGCCCAGCTCCTGCTCGGCGCTGACCGAATCGGGATGCTCAGTCGACAGGAGGAACGGCTCGCCCTTCGCCTGCGAGATCGTCCACTGCGCGCGAGCCATGTCGGTAGCGATCACCGCATCCGGGGTCGGGGTTACCCCGAGCCGGCTCGGCTCCGGCCGCCAGTGATCTTCCGGCTCCTCGGGACCTCCATCCTCGGCCGCCGCGTCCTCCTCTTCCTCGTCCGGGGCGTACAGGGTGGGATCGGCGGGCGTCACCTGGCCCAGCGCGAAGATCGGCGCGTCCCGCTCGATGATCTGCTCGACGTAGCGGAAGCGCGGTCCGAAGGTGCCCTGGCTGTCGTGCCGGATGCCCTGGCCGGGGGCGCCGCCCTTCTGCAGCTCGGGATTGCGCTCTTCGGGCGGGAGCTCCTGCCCGCGCCAGTCCGACCAACCCGAGGGCATGACGGTCGCCCCCCACGACCAGACGGCCGCCACCGCATCTTCTTCACCGAACAGGAGTGGGCGGTCGGACTCCTCGCTCGCCACCTCGCGCCAGACGTAGCGTTGTCCTGTTTCAGTGGGGTCGCGTTCCTGCACCGACTCCCAGACTTCGGCCTTCCACCACACACAGGGGCGCCCGGTCAGCGGCGCCTTCAGGTCCGGGCCGGCGGTCTTGCCCCAGCCGAGCCGGTAGCCCTCCGCCAGATTGCTTACGCCCACGGGCGTCTGAGCGCGAATCGCCTTGACGTTACGTTTCGCCCACCAGGCGGCGAAAAGCGACCCGAATGCCAGCAGGGCCAGCATGCCCCAACCGAACCAGAACACCCCCCAAGGTAGCTCGTCCAGCCAGTCCATCCGTTCCTCCCGCTATCGCGTCGCCACGCGGTCATCTGCAGGGAATCCCCTGCCTGGCGCGCGGTTCGAGACCCGTCTCAGCCACAGTGAATCTAGCAGGGAAATCCCCCGATGCGGTGTGCTGCCCCGCCGCCTGGAGTCGCCCGGCACTCCCCTCCCGCGCCCGCTACCGGGCCCAAAAAGGATAGGGAATACAAGCGTACCCAGGTTGAAGCTACCGGGACGCTATCATTAGGCGGGGCATTCGAGCAAGGGCGTCGCAGGGGCCGCCGGCAGGCAGTGAACGGCCGCCGATGGACGCGGGGTGGGAGGTCCGGGCCGATAGCGGCCCTCCCTGCCGGGTCCGGGGCACAATCCGGAGAGCGGACGACGGAAGGGCGAGCGAGCACCCTGGGGGACCTTGCCGAATCCGGGGCACCGTGATCTTCAAGTGCCCAAGCACTTGGAAATGAATTGATGCAAAAGTTGCGCTTTTCGCTTCGCAGCTTGAAAAATTCCAGGGATGGGATTTTTCAAGCTCGCCTTGGGTCGCACACCTTCACGCGTCCCGGCGGAGCCATCGCGTCCTACGCCGGGACAGCTTCGAGCCCGTCGCCCCAGATCGGCGGTCCGCGCGCAGCGGTGACCCGAGCCGGCCCGGTCGGCGCGCCGATGTGGGTAAGGATCGGGGTCTGCGTAGGGCGTCGACGAGCAATGACGTCGCGGATGGCCGTTAAGGCCAGTGAACACCAACATTTAACGACGTTTTCATAATGAATAGCCGGATGATCTTTTTGCATGAGCTACTGAAGAATCCTTCCCAAGTGGCATCGGTCGCTCCGAGCTCGCGCTTTCTGGAGCAGCATATCGTGAAACTGGCGGAAGCCCGTTCGGCCCAGACCCTGGTGGAGCTAGGCGCCGGCATTGGTGGCACGACCCGAGCCATGCTGGGCGCGATGGCACCCGATGCAAGACTCCTGAGCATCGAGATCAATCCGCGGTTCTGCGCGTTACTCGACCGCATCAACGATCCTCGGCTGACGGTGCATTGTGGCGGCGCGCACGAGCTTCGCGAGACGATCTCCCTGTACGGTCTGCCCGCGCCCGAGGTGGTAGTTTCGGGGATACCGTTCTCGGTGATCGAGCCGGGCGTCGGCCCGAAGATTGTCGAAGCGATTTCTTCGGTGCTGGTTTCCGGGGGCCGTTTCGTGGCGTACCAGATCAGCAGGCAGGTGGAAGAGCTTTCACGGCCGTTCCTGGGAGCGGCACGGGTCGAGACGGAGCTCCTCAACCTTCCTCCGCTGCGGCTCTATCGCTGGGATAAGCAGATCGCCTTTAGCGAGGTCTGATGTCTCGGCAGCTTCACTCAATCCGGATGCCGCTGTTTTGATGCCGCGCGGCGCGGGAGCCCCTCCATTTCCAGGCGCGCAAGCGACTGAAAATGAAGGAGCCGCGCAACCGCGCCTTTCCGGCTCCGTGCTGATTTTGGCCAGGGTGGCCAATAATCAGCATCTCGTTAGACGCCTCACTGTCACCCGCGCGCCACCGGCTCTTTCGGGTCGGTCTGGGTCAACGGAGGATCTTGATCGGTCTTCGCTACGCCCGGGTGACGACCCCCGGGGTTGTCGAACCGGCCGGCGAGCTTGCCCCGCCCAGGGTGTCGCGACGCGTATCGGCGAGCTTGCAAGAACGGGGTCGTTCGACTGGGGTGCTCGCGCGGATTGACGCAGGTTAAGGCCGAGGCCGGCGGCTGCGGGCAAGGTTGAGCGAATCGCGCGGGCGGAGGCCCGCGCCAACCGCCACCTGGAAGCCCGAGGTCGAGATGCACGCCGCCCGTCACGCCGTCCCCATCGCCGCAGCAGGTCAGCCGGAGCCGGTGGTCTTCTATCTCCCCCAGGGCAATGAGCTCAGGCTCTTCGAGCACGCCTATCGCCACCGGCTGCCGCTCCTGATCAAGGGGCCGACCGGCTGCGGCAAGACCCGCCTGGTGCGGCACATGGCCGAGCGCCTCGGCCGGCCGCTCTACACTGTCGCCTGCCACGACGACCTCACCGCGGCCGATCTCGTCGGGCGGCACCTGATCGGCGACAGCGGCACCTTCTGGAGCGACGGGCCCCTCACCCGCGCGGTGCGTGAGGGGGCGATCTGCTATCTGGACGAGGTGGTGGAGGCACGCAAGGACACCACGGTGGTGCTCCATCCCCTGACCGATGACCGCCGCATCCTGCCGCTGGAGCGAACCGGCGAGACCCTGCAGGCCCCGCCCGAGTTCATGCTGGTGGTCTCCTACAACCCCGGCTATCAGAACCTGCTCAAGGGCATGAAGCCGAGCACCCGCCAACGCTTCGTCGCGATGAGCATCGGCTTTCCGCCCCCGGCGCTGGAGGTCGAGATCTTGATCGGCGAGACCGGCATCGACGCCCCCCGCGCGCGGCGCCTGGTGGAGCTCGCCGGGGCGCTGCGCGCACTCAAGGATCACGATCTGGAGGAGGCCGCCTCGACCCGCCTGCTGGTCTATGCCGCGACCCTGATCCGCAGCGGGATGGACCCACGCGAGGCCTGCCGGGCGGCGATGATCGAGCCGCTGACGGACGACGAGGAGACCATCCTCGCGCTCACCGAGGTGCTGGATGCCGCACTCGGCTGAGCTCTGTTCCAGCGGGTGCGATCACTCCATGCCCGGGACCACGTTGCAGCGCCGGCGCGCCTGGACCCAGATCGGGTTCTTCGTGCTCTTTGTGCTCGCGCCCCCGCTCGACCTCTTTCGCATCGACCTGAGCCTGGGTCACGCGATCTTTCTCGGCCAGGACTGGACACTCGGCATCGACGGGCTGATCGACGGCGAGATCAGCAGTGCGCAGGCCGCGCTCAACCTGTTCCTCCGCGGTTTTCTGCCGATCTTCGGCGGCGGGGCGCTCTTTCTTTGGCTCGCCTGGCGCTACGGGCGACTCTACTGCGGCTGGCTCTGCCCGCACTTCTCGGTGGTGGAGCTGATCAACGGGCTGATGCTCCGTGCCTGGGGCAAGCCCAGCCTGTGGGAGCGCCAGCCGCTGCCCGAGCTTCAGCCCGACGGCTCGCGGCTGCGACCCAACGCCTGGTACTGGGTCCCGACGCTCGTCGCAGTGCTCGCCTTCGCCTTCCTCTGGGCGCTGGTGCTGCTGACCTATCTGCTGCCACCGGCGGAGATCTACTCCAACCTGGTCACCGGCAGCCTGACCCGAAACCAGACCATCTTCCTCACCGCCGGGACCCTGGTGCTCAGCATCGAGTTCCTGGCCGCCCGGCACCTCTTCTGTCGCTTCGGCTGCGCTGTGGGGCTGTTCCAGAGCCTGGCCTGGATGGGCAACGACCGGGCGATGGTCGTCGGCTTCGACACCGCGCGCGCCCGAGCCTGCCAGGACTGCAACAACGCCTGCGACAACGTCTGTCCGATGCGGCTCAAGCCCCGCACCTTGAAGCGGCGGATGTTCACCTGCACCGAGTGCGCCTCCTGCATCAGCGCCTGCACCCTGGTCCAGGACGGGCGGCCCGAGCAGAGCCTGCTCCGATGGGTCGAGGGCGAGGCGGCCATCGCGGTGGTCACCGGGCGTCCCGCGCCGCGGGTGGCGCCGGAGTCTGGCCAGGATCCGCCGCCAGTCTCGTTGACCCAAGACCGGCCGCCAGCCCGGCCCGGCGCCTGATGGAAGAGCAGGTCGGCGCACTCTGGCACCGGCTGATCACCCGCGTGGCCGACCGCGGCCACGCGGCGGCCGCGGTGCGACTGGAGGAGGTCGCCACCGCGGTCGGCATCGTCTTTCGCGCCCTGGGCGGCGATGGCGGCCTTCAGGTCGAGGCCGCCGATAAGACCGCCCACGGCGCCAGGCGCTCCGTGCTCCAGCGGGTTGCTGGGATCGGTGAGCGGTCGGCACTGGCCTGGCGCGACGAGCGCTCGCTGCGCCTGCCGCCGGTGATCGACCAGTTCCCCGAGCGCGCGCTCAACCGCGACCTCTACCTCTGGCTCGCCGCGCTCGCCGCCCATCAGCAGCGCGGAGCGGGGGACTGGTTCCGGCACAACCAGACTCTCGCCGCGGCGACTCTGGCCCGGCTGCCGGGGCTGCATGACCGCTATGCGCGCCTGGTCGCGGCACATCTCGCCCAGCGCCCCAACGCGGCACTCCTCCCCGCCACCGAGGCTGTCCAGGAGCTGGCCATCCGCGCGGCGCTCGCGCAACCGGGGAGCCAGGACCAGCTCCCGGCCGCTCGTCGCCCGCCGCACCCAGTGCCGCTCTGGCTGCACCCCCATCCGCCTTGCCTCGCAGGGGCGGGCTCCGCCCGCAGCGACGCCGACGAGCAGACCGACCGCGAGGGCGAGGCCGAGGCGATGGACGGTCGCCGACGCAAGCGCGCCGAGCGGGTGGCGCTGTCCGAGCGCGAGGGCGGGCTCATCACTATCCGCATGGAGAACATCCTGACCTGGGGCGAGTACGTCCCCGTCGACCGGGCGACCGACGAGGAGGACGACCTCAAGCGTGCCCGTGCGGCGGCCGAGGACACGGATCAGCTCGCCGTCGCCCGGGACCGGCGGGCGAGCGGGGCGCGCCTCAAGTTCGATCTCGACCTGCCGGCCGAGGCCGAGGACGACCTGGTGCTCGACGGGGGCACCCTGCTGCCCGAGTGGGACTGGCGCCAGCAACGCCTGTTGCCAGACCGCTGCCGGATCGTCTCCATGCTGGCGGCCGACGCCGCCCCCTGCGAGTTGCCCGCCGGGCTGAGGCGCACCGCTCGGCGGCTGCGCGGCCAGTTCCAGGCCCTGGCCCCGGCACGGGTGTGGCACCGCGGCCAGAGCGACGGCGAGGAGGTCGACCTCGACGCCTGGCTGCGCTTTGCCACCGACCGCCGCGCCGGCGCCAGCGGGCACGCCGAGGGCCTCTACCGGCGCACCGAGAGCGGCGCCCGCGACCTCGCCTGCCTGCTGCTCGCCGACCTCTCGCTCTCGACCGACACCTGGGTCAACGACCACGCGCGGGTGATCGACGTGATCCGCGACAGCCTGTTCCTGTTCGCCGAGAGCCTGGCGGCGACCGGAGACCGCTTCGGCATCTTCGGGTTCTCGTCCCGGCGCCGAGACCCGGTGCGCGTGCACACCCTCAAGGGCTTCGACGAGCGCTATGGGGCGGCGGTGCGCGGGCGCATCCAGGCGATCCGCCCCGGCTACTACACCCGCATCGGGGCGGCCATCCGCCACGCCGCTGGGCTGCTCGCACCCCAGCCGGCCGGGCGGCGATTGCTGCTCCTGCTCTCCGACGGCAAGCCCAACGACCTCGACCGCTACGAGGGCCGCTACGGCATCGAGGACACCCGCGAGGCGGTGCGCGAGGCGCGCCGAGCGGGTCTGGAGCCGTTCTGCGTGACCATCGACGACCAGGGCAACGACTATCTGCCGCACCTCTTCGGCAGCGGCGGGTACCTCGTAATCCGCCGTCCGTCGGAGCTGCCGGCCCGCCTACCGCTCCTCTACGCACGCCTGACCGCCTGAGGGCTCCAGGCCCGGTCCGCCACTGACCGGAGCTCCCGGCGCCACGCTGTTCTTGATACGGATCAAGGACGGCCCCCGCGTTGGCTAAGCGATACTCGCGACCCAGAAAGCCAGAAACAAAACAATAACCTGGCGACAAGATCAACTTTCTTGACCACTGAAAGGAGAGCCAAGGTGCGCAAAATCCTGCCCCATTGCTTGGGCGCGGCCGCGTTGCTCGTCTGCGCGACCGGCGCCGTCGCCGACGATCCCAACCTCAGCGGCCTAGCCGCGACCTGCAACAACTGTCATGGCGTAGGCGGGGTGAGCGCCGGCAGCTCGATGGCGTCCCTCGCCGGCCAGAACCGGGCCTACCTCGAGATGGTGATGCTCCAATGGAAGTCGGGCGAGCGTTTCTCGACCACCATGGGGCGGCTGCTCGGGGGCTACACCGAGGACCAGATCAAGTCGCTGGCTGCCTACTATGCCGAGAAGCCCTGGACGCCGGCGGCACAAGAGCTCGACCCCAAGCTGGTCCGCCAAGGGGGCTTCGTCCTGGACCGCTGCTCCGGCTGCCATGGGAAGACCGGCGGCGAGACCAAGACGGAGGACACCCCGAGGCTCGATGGCCAATGGGTGCGTCATATCGACCTCGAGCTCGCCAAGTACCGCGATGGGACCCTGGCCTTGCCAAACCAGAAGATGGCGGACAACGCGCACAAGCTCAAAGAGAAGGAAGTTGCCGCCATTGCCGCGTTCTTCGCCAGTCAGTCGGGCGAGAAGGCCGAGACCAAATCCAAGTGAGCCAGGGGATCGAAATGAACACCATCAATCGTCGTAAGTTCATCCAGGCCCTCGCCGCTGCCCCCCTGGCCTCGGTCCTCACCGTGCCGACCTCGGCCCTGGCGGCCAAGAAGAAGGCCAAGCAGGTCGTGGTCGTCGGTGGTGGGTTTGCCGGCGCGACCGCCGCCAAGTACGTGCAGATGCTCGACCCCTCGATCAAAGTGACGCTGATCGAGCCGCTGAAGACCTACACCTCCTGCCCGCTCTCCAATGAGGTCGTCACCCACCACCGGACCATCGAGTCGCTGCAGATCGGCTACGAGGGGTTGACCAAGCGCGGCGTCGAGGTTCTCCACGACACCGTCACCGCGATCGACCCGGCCAAGAAATCGGTCAAGACCCAAGGGGGCAAGACGCTGGGCTACGACGCCGTCGTTGTAGCGCCGGGGGTCGAATTTGATTTCACGGGCGTCGAGGGCTATTCGCAGGAAGTCTCCGAGAAGATCCCTCATGCCTACAAGGGGGCCGAGCAGACGCTCCTGCTTCGCCAGCAGCTCGAGGGTCTGCCCGATGGCGGCGTCTTCGTCATCGTCGTGCCCAAGGCCCCCATCCGCTGCCCGCCCGGCCCGTACGAGCGTGCCGCCCAGGTAGCCTATTACTGTTTGAATCACGGCAAGCCCAAGAGCAAGGTCCTGATCCTCGACTCCAACGACTCCTTCGCCAAGAAGGCGCTCTTTGAGCAGTCGTGGGAGAAGCTCTATCCCGGCATGATCGAGTGGGTCGCCGGCTCGGCCGGGGGCACCGTCGAACGGATTGACGCCGAATCGCGTACCGCCGCGACTGCGTTCGACGAGCATAAGGCCGACGTGCTCAATTTCATTCCGCGCCACACCGCCGGCGGGATCGCCAAGGCCGCGGGCCTGACCAATGAGGCCGGCTGGTGCGACGTGGTGCCCCTGACTATGGAGTCCGCGGTCCACAAGGGGGTCTACGTCGTCGGGGACGCGTGCAAGGGCGGCACTCCCGAGTTCCCGATGCCCAAATCCGCGCACATGGGCATGACCCAGGCGAAGGTCGCGGCTGGGGCGATCGTCGCCAGCCTCAATGGCCTGGCCCCGCCGGTCCCCTACTACGCCAACACCTGCTACAGCCTGGCCGCCCCCGATTACGGCTTCTCGGTGGTCCAGGTCTACCGGGTGGACGATAACCAATTCGTTTACGTCAAGGAGGCGGGTGGCGTCTCGCCGGTGGACGCCCCAGCGATCCAACGCAAGCTCGAGGCCCAGTACGCCGACGGCTGGTTCCACAACGTGATGGCCGACGCCTTTACCTGATCCCCGGTTGACCGCCCCGAGCGGCGTTTCAATCACTCACTTCATACCAACAAAGAGAGGGAGGCATGATCGACGCAGACCCATACCAGAACGACGTCAGACGCGCAGCCGCCGCTAGCTGCGCAGCAAGTCGGGGGCGGCCCTCCGCTCGGAGCGAGTCGTCGCCATCGTTGCGAAACTGGAGGTAACTCAATGCAAACGAAGACCCTCAAGGGCACTGTCGGGGCTGCGTTCGCGCTCATGTTGTTCGGCGCCGACGCCCAGGCGTACACCGGCGCCGAGCCCCTCAAGCCCCAGCCACCGGCCGAGAAGGCCGCACCCTTCGAGCCCGTGAACGAGAAGGAGTGCTACTCCTGTCACGCCAACATCGAGGAGTTCCATACCGGAGGCCGTCATGCGACGGTCAACTGCACCCATTGCCACGATGCGGTGGAGCACGTGGAGAAGGCCGATGAGAACAACATCGGGGCTCGTCCGGTGACCCGGATGAACCCTGAGGTCTGCTCGACCTGTCATCTGATGCAGTACAACTCGTTCGTCGAGGTCAATCTGAATTCCAAGGCGCGGGTTGAGAAGGCCTCGTTCAAGAGCCGCTCGCCGCTGTTCGACAAGCTGATCGCCGGCCACGGCTTCGCCAAGGAGCACGCCGAGCCGCGCAGCCACGTCTTCATGCTGGTCGATCACTTCATCGTCGACCGCGCCTACGGCGGGCGCTTCCAGTTGAAGGACTGGACCCACATCTCCGACGGTCGCGGGGCCGCCAAGGGTGCCTGGACCGTCCTGACGGATGCCGAGCCGTCGACGTCGGAGCAGAAGGCCTTCCTGCCGCAGACTGCGACCGCGGCCAATCCCGTCTGCCTCAACTGCAAGACCATGGACCACATCCTGGATTGGGCGTACATGGGCGACGAGAACGAGAAGGCCAAGTGGGCCCGGACCTCGAACGTGGTGGACTTCGCCCGCGCGCTCAACCACGGGCTGAACTGCTTCATGTGCCACGACCCGCACTCGGCCCAGCCCCGCGTGGTGCGCGACGGCCTGATCGAGGCGGTGGTCGACCGTGGCATGGGGACCTACCCCTATGACCCGGAGAAGAGCAAGGAGACGACCCTGACCAAGGTCACCTTCAAGCGCGGCGGCGAGAATGGGCAGGACTTCCGGGCCATCGGGCTGCTCAACAAGGCTGACTCGAATCTGATGTGCGCCCAGTGTCATGTCGAGTACAACTGTAACCCGGGCTTCGACACCACCACCGGCGAATACAGCGTGAAGATGAGCGACCGCCGCACCAACCATTTCTTCTGGCAGAACGTGTTCGACTACAAGGCGGCCGCGGACAAGATCAACTTCCGCGACTTCAAGCACGCCGGGACCGGGGCCCTACTCTCCAAGCTGCAACACCCGGAGACGGAGACCTACTGGGGCTCCAAGCATGAGCGTGCCGGTGTCGAGTGCAAGCACTGTCACATGCCCAAGATGGAGACGCCGGACGGCAAGGCCTATACCTTCCATGGTCAGCGCAGCGCGCGCTACATGAAGAACGACACCTGCGTGGCCTGTCACGAGGGTTGGTCTGAGGAGGAGTCCGAGTATCAGATCGACGCCATCCAGGAGTACATCCGCGGCAAGATCACCAAGGCCGAGTTCTGGCTGGCGAATCTGATCGACACCTATGCGCTCGCCAAGCGCAGCGGGGTGAGCGAGGGCCTGCTCAAGGAGGCACAGGACGCGCACTATCAGGCCCACGTCTACTGGGAGTGGTGGACCGCCGAGAACTCCGACGGCTTCCACAACCCGGACGCGGCGCGTGAATCCCTGGCGCGGTCGATCACGATCAGCCAGGACGCGATCAAGAAGCTCAAGGAGGCCATGGAGCCGAAAGTCGCCAAGAAGTAAGTTGCTAGGGAGGCTGCTCCCGTAAGAGCCGGCGTATGCCGGCTCTTTTTTTCGCGACAGAGACACTGGCCCTGGTGTCCGGGGATATCCCCGGGTTTGGAGAGTGGTCGGGTGTCACTGATGGGGATCTCGAAAAATGCCTTCCCTGGCATTTCTCGAGACGCCGAGTCAATAGCGCGGTTTCTGCTTCGTTCCATTGGCAAACGCTTGGGCGCTTGAATATGGCGGGGCATCCGGGTCCGGACGGGCACCTTGACTCTTTCAAGGTGCCCTGATGCCCCTGACGGCGCGGCTTGGGCGCCCGGCCGGGGCTGGTCGCTTCGGATAAGATACCGGGCGGGAACGCCATAGGAGGAGACCGCAATGATTCCCGAGCTGGGCCAGGTGGCCTTGGTCATCGCCCTGGTGCTCGCCCTGGTTCAGGGCAGCCTGCCATTGATCGGGGCGCAGCGCGGCAGCGCGACCCTGATGGCGGTCGCTGGTCCGGCCTCGTATGGACAGCTCGCCTTCGTCCTGCTCGCCTTTGCCGCCCTCGGGTATGCCTTCGCCGTCAACGACTTCTCCGTGAAGAACGTGGCCCACAACTCGTTCTCCGAGCTGCCGCTGGCCTATCGCCTGACGGCGACCTGGGGCTCCCACGAGGGATCGATGCTGCTCTGGGTGGTCATCCTCGCCGCCTGGACCTCGGCAGTGACCGTCTTCGGGCGGCGGCTGCCGCTCGCCGTCTCGGCGCGGGTGGTGGGGGTGCTCGGCCTGGTGAGCGTCGGGTTTCTCGCCTTCGTGCTCTTCACCTCGAATCCTTTCGTTCGGCTCTTCCCGGCCCCGCTGGATGGGGCGGATCTCAATCCGCTCCTGCAGGACGCCGGCATGATCCTGCACCCGCCGATGCTCTACATGGGCTACGTCGGGTTCTCGGTCGCCTTTGCCTTCGCGATTGCCGCGCTGCTCGGCAGGCGGCTCGACGCGGCCTGGGCGCGCTGGGCGCGGCCCTGGACCACCGCGGCCTGGGTCTTCCTGACCATCGGGATCGCGCTCGGGAGCTGGTGGGCCTACCGTGAGCTCGGCTGGGGCGGCTGGTGGTTCTGGGACCCGACCGAGAACGCCTCCCTCATGCCCTGGCTGGCCGGGACGGCCCTGGTCCATTCCCTCGCGGTCACCGAGAAGCGTGGACACTTCGTGAGCTGGACGCTGTTCCTCTCGATCACGGTCTTCTCGTTTTCGCTGCTCGGCACCTTCCTGATCCGATCCGGGGTGCTCTCCTCGGTGCACGCCTTCGCCAACGACCCCGCTCGTGGGATGTTCATCCTGAGCTTCCTCGGGGTGGTCATCGGTGGGTCGCTGCTGCTCTATGCCTGGCGGTTCCCGCGGGTGCCCAAAGTCGCGACCTTTGGCTGGCTCTCGCGCGAGTCGCTGGTGTTGGGGAACAACGTCCTGCTCATCGCCGCCTTGGGCACTGTGATGCTCGGGACCCTATATCCGCTCTTCCTCGACGTCCTCGGTCTGGGCAAGGTCTCGGTGGGACCGCCCTATTTCAATGCGGTCTTCGTCCCCTTGATGGCCCCGCTCCTGTTCCTGATGGGGGTGGGTCCGCTCGCCCGCTGGCGGGAGACGAGCCTGCCGGGGCTGGCGGTGCGGTTGCGCTGGGCCTTCGGCGTCGCGGCGGCCCTCGCCCTGATCCTGCCGCTGCTCTATGGCGGCCTGCGGCCGATGGTCAGCCTCGGCCTCTTTCTGGCCCTTTGGATTTTCGCCTCGGTCATCATCGGGGTCAGCGAGCGTCTCAAGGGGCTGGGTTGGGCGGTTGGCCGGCTGCCGCGCGGTTTCGTCGGGATGCAGCTCGCCCACACTGGGATCGCGGTGGTGGTGGTCGGGATCACCCTGGTGTCCGGCTACGAGAGCGAGCGCGACGTGCGGATGGACGTTGGCGAATACGTGGACCTCGCCGGCTACCGCTTCGCTTTCCGCGGGGCGACCGCGGAGACGGGTCCGAACTATGTCGCCGACCGGGGCGTGGTGGAGGTGACTCGGGTGGGCGGCACCGGGCCGACCCTGACCCTCTACCCCGAGAAGCGTAAGTACAACGCCTCGGGCATGGCGATGACCGAGGCCGCGCTGCGCTCAGGCGCGTTCGGCGACCTCTACGTCTCGCTCGGCGACTACCTCGGCGGGCAGGCGTGGAGCCTGCGGGTGTATTACAAGCCGTTCGTCGGCTGGCTTTGGGCGGGTGCCTTCCTGATGGCGCTGGGCGGGGCGCTCGCGGCCTCGGATCGTCGCTATCGGCTCGCGGCCGAGCGCGCCGGTCCGCGCGGGGCCCCCGCGGTCGGGATGGGTGCGGCGGAGGCGAAGGGATGAAGCGCTGGCTGCCCTTCGCCGCCTTCTGCGTCCTGCTCGTGTTCCTCTACGTTGGGCTCTTCCGCGACCCGCGCGAGGTGCCCTCGCCCTTCATCGGGCGGCCTGCGCCGGCCTTCGTGCTGCCGGTGGTCGAGCGCCCCGGCGCCACCTTTTCCCCGGAGCAGGCGCGCGGCAGGTCCTGGCTGCTCAACGTCTGGGCGCCCTGGTGCACGACCTGCCAGAAGGAGCACCTCTTCCTGATGCAGGTCGCGGCGACCGGCGTGCCCGTGTACGGGCTCAACTGGAAGGACCAGGACCGGGAGGCCACCGCCATGCTGGCGCGCATGGGCAATCCTTATGTCCTCAACGCCGACGACCGCGACGGGCGGGTGGGGATCGACTGGGGCGTGACCGGTGTCCCTGAGACCTTCGTCATCGACGCCGAGGGCATCATCCGCATGAAGCACTCTGGTCCCATCAACGAGCGGATCTGGAAGCGCAAGTTCCTCCCTCTGCTGCAGGCGATCGACTCATGAGACGTGGGGCCTGGTTCTTGTTGGGCCTGGCGCTGCTCGCCATGGAGGCGGTTGCGGGCGAGGCCCGGCCCAATGCCGACGACCCGGTGCTGGAAGCGCGCCTGATGGGGCTTGCCGCCGATCTGCGCTGCGTGGTCTGCCAAAACGAGTCGCTCGCGGAGTCGCGTGCGCCCTTGGCCCAGGACCTGCGCGAGGAGGTGCGCGACCTGATGCGGCAGGGCAAGACGGATGCGGAGGTCGTCGAGTACCTGACGCTGCGCTACGGCGACTTCGTCCTCTACCGGCCGCCGTTCAAGCCCGAGACCTATCTGCTCTGGCTCGGGCCGGCCCTGTTCCTGGTGATTGGCGGTCTTGCCTGGGTGATCGCGACCCGCCGGCGTCGCGCGCTGCCTGCCACCGACCGCCTCGACGCCGAGGACCTGCGTAAGGCCGCCGAGCTCTTGCGCGGTGAATCCAAGTAGTCCAAGTGTGGGGCGTTTCCGGCACCCACCGAACCACCCGAGGAGACCCTGACACGATGAGCGTTTTCGGACCCACCCTGCCGTTCTGGGGCCTTGCCCTCGCCATGGTCGCCGCGGCGACCGCGGCCGTCTGTCTTCCCCTGCTGCGCGCGCGAGGACCCCGCGCCGGCGATGATGACGAGCGGAGCCGGCTGGCCGTGTATCGGGATCGGCTGCGAGAGCTGGAGGCCGAGCGCGCAAGTGGGTTGCTCAGCGAGCAGCAGCTCGCCGTTGCGAGCGAGGAGCTCACCGCGCGTCTCGCCGCGGACCGCGCCAGCTCCCAGGCGGATCGTCCCGCGGCTGCCCGTGCCGCACCGGGTCTCGTCGCCGCCCTCGCGGTTGGGCTGCCGGCGGCGTCCCTTGCGGGTTATCTCCTGGTCGGGAGTCCGGAGGTCATGGTCGAGCAGGCACAGGCCAAGGAGGCCGCTGCGCACGCCGAGCAGGATATCGAGGAGCTGATCCGCACCCAGACGGCGCAACTCGCCGCGAAGCCCGATGACGCGCTGGCCTGGGTGGCGCTCGGCGCCACCTATTCGGGGCTCGACCGCTGGGTGGAGGCCGAGCAGGCGTTCGCCAAGGCCTACGCCTTGGAGCCCAAGGATGCCTTCATCGTGTCCGCCTATGCCGAGTCCCTGGCCATCAACGCCGGACGCGACCTCACCGGGAGGCCCATCGAGCTGGTCCGTGAGGCCCTGCAGATCTCGCCCCAGGACGAGAAGGCGCTGGAGCTGGCCGGGATTCACGCCTTCCAGGAGAAGGAATATGGCAAGGCGGCCTACTACTTCCGCCAGCTCTTGAAGGCCCTGCCGCCGGACAGCCCCTATGCCGACGGCATCCGCGCCGCCATGCGCGAGGCCAAGGCGATGTCGGAGGAGGCCGCCTTCGGGCCTCCGCTCGACACCCGCCCGCCGCCCGACGGCGTGCACACCGCCGAGGCGCCGCAAGTGATCACCGGCGTGGTCGAGCTCGATCCCGGCCTGGCCGAGGGGCTGACCGGCAGCGAGGCGGTCTTTCTGTACGCCCGCCCGGTCTCCGGAGGCGGCGCCCCGGTGGCGGGTCTGCGCTCGACCGTGAACCAGCTCCCCATTCCCTTCACCCTCGACGACAGCCTGGCCCCGCTGTCCGATCAGGCCCTTTCGACCCACGACAACGTCAGGCTGATCGCGCGGATCTCACGCACCGGCGAGGCCGAGCCCATGCCGGGCGACCTGGAGGGCGAGATCCTGTCGGTGCGGGTCGGCAGCCAGGGCGTCAAGCTGGTCATCGACCGCAAGCGGGAGTAGCGGCCGCCCCCGATCAGGGCGCGAGCTCGCGCACCAGGCGGAATCCCATGTCGTCGCTCGATCCGGTGGGGAAGTCCCGCCAGCGGTTGGAGGAACGTATCTCCCGCGGCGGGAAGCCCCAGCTCCCGCCGCGGTAGACGCGCTGGCCGCAGCCGGCCGGGTTCTCGTAGGCGCTGCCGTCGGCGGGCGCGACGGCGAAGGTCTCGTGGTAGCAGTCGGCGACCCACTCGAAGACATTCCCGGCGGTGTCATAGACCCCGAACGGGTTGGGCGGGAAGCGCCCGACGGGCGCCGTGCCGCGTGCGTCCCACAGGCTGCCGCAGCCGGCGCAGTTGGCATTGGCGGTGCCGAGCTCGTCGCCCCACCAGAAGCGCGTGTCGGTCCCGCCGCGCGCGGCGTACTCCCATTCCGCATCGGTCGGCAGCCGGTAGCGCTGGCCGGTCTGCTCGCTCAGCCAGTCGCCGTAGGCGACCGCGTCGTTCCAGGACACGTTGATCACCGGCCGGCGGCCTCGGCCCCAGCCGGAATCGTCCGGCTTGGTGCGGCCCGTGGCGACGGCGAAGCGGTCGTACTCCTCGAAGGTCAGCTCGTACTTGCCGATCGCAAAGGGACGAGCGAGGGTCACAGGCGTTGGCGGCTGCTCGTCGGTGCGGCCTTCGACGTGAAGATCACCGCGGATGAAGGATCCGGCCCGCAGGGCCACCATCTCCGGCCCCAGCGTGCCGTCGCGCAGCGGATCGCGGATGACGACGCAGGGGCTGTGGCGACAGCTCACGAGGCTCAGATGGCCGGTCAGGTCCTGCTCAGTGGGCAGCACCCGGAAGGCGACCGCAGCGAGGGCGGATGCGGGCAGGGTCAGGCGGTCACCGCTGCGGGTCTCGACCGTACAGGCCTTGTCGAGCAGCACGCCCTGGGTGTGGATGCCGTGGATCGTGAACCGCACCTGGGCGTGGAGCAGACCGTCTTGCTCCGGCTGGAGATCGAGCAGATGGACGGTGCTGATCGAGATCTCGTGCGTTCCGGCGGCGTTGCGCAGGTGGATGACCTCATCGAGGACCCGCGCGCGAAACAGGTCGCCGTCGCGCGTCTCGACCAGATCGGGTGTCCCGAGGTGCGTCGGCCGGGATCGGCGCGGCGTGAATCGGATCTGGGCAACGTCCGCCGCCGAGATCTGGAGCGCCGGGCCGTCCACGCGGCTGAGGGCGAGCTCCGTCGTCGTCAGGGTGCCGGTGAAGCCCTCCCCTTCGATCGTGAGCAGCCGGTCGGCCGCCGCACCGGCGGGACCCGCTCGCAGCTCCGTCAGGCGCTCGAGGGGCAGGCTGAGCGGGCCATAGGGCGTCGTGAAGGCCAGTCGCTCGGTCTGGAGTGTCCCCTGGTGGATGTCCCCGTTGCGGAGCACGACGATGTCGGGATCCGCCTCGGTCGCCAGGGCCCCGGGGGGCTGGATGAGGCAGAGGAGGCACGCGAGCCGCCACAAGGGGCCGGCGCGGCCGTCATGGGGTCTGATCGAGCCGCGCCGCATCGCGTATGTCCGTCGTTTCCGGTCTTGGCACCGCCCAGCCGGTGGCGGGCCTAGTTTCAGAACTCGCCCGCCGCGGCGCCCTGCATGATCGCGAGCATGCTGTCGCGGACTCGGGTGGCATCGGCCATGAGGTCGTCGGGGAGGCGCTTGCCGCCATGGAGCATGAGGTCCATGTTCATGCTGTAGAGCCAGAGCTTGCCCTCCTTGTCCTCGACCAGGGCGATGCGGCAGGGCATGAATCCGCTGTATTGGTCGCGGTACTCCAGCATCTGCTTGCCGACGCGGGCATCGCAGAAGGAGAGGAAGTTGACGTAGCGGTAGTCCTCGCCGGTGATCGCCTTGATCTGCTGGTAGAAGGGCGACTCGCCGACGAACAGGAGCTCGCGGCCGGTAGCCAGGCTCTTCATGGATGCGATCACGTCGTCGGTCGAGAGTCCCTCCTCCACCGGCACCGCCCACATCATCGCCACCCCGGGGTCGCCGGTGGTCAGCAAGCGGCTGGCAAACTCTTGGTAGACGCCGACGAATCCCTCGTCGAACTCGGAGAGCACCGGGGCGACGCGGACGTAGGCATAGCCGACGGCGAGCAGCGCGAGCAGGCCGATCAGCGCGAGCAGGTTGCGAATGAGGCTCATGGGCGTTCCTTTTTGCGGTTGGTCGCTGACTGGGTCGCGTGGCTCGGTGCCTCGCGGGCACCCCCTCCTCCGGCCAGCCCGACCGTTGCAGCCTTGAGGTCGGCGCCCCGACATCGGGTCGGGGCGCCGGCCGAGTCGTCTACCAGCCCTCGCCGTAGCCCATGTCGGGCGGCGGCGGACCTTGGTAGAGCTGGCGGTCACCACCTTGCCAATAACCGCCAGGCCCTTGCGGCATACGGCCCTGGCCGCCGTAGCCGGGCGTGCCCCAGGACTGGGGCATCTGCTGCTGGCCGCCGTAGCCCGGCGTGCCCCAGGACTGCGGCATCTGCTGCTGCCCGCCGTAGCCCGGCCCGCCCCAGGACTGGGGCATCTGCTGCTGCCCGCCGTAGCTTGGCATCATGGGTGGTTGAGGCATGGCGCCCGGCATGCCTTCGACGTCCGGCGTCGCCGGGCTCGGCTGGCCAAACACCGCCGCTGCGGCCTCGCGCTGCTCGGCGGTCATCTGCTCGACGATCTGCCGGTAGGCCTCGCGCCGCTGACGCATCTCTTCACGCCGCTGCTCGGCCTGCTTCCAGGGAGGGGTCTCCGGCATCTCGATGCCCCTCTCCTGAGCGCGCTCACGCATCTCCTGCCAGTGCTGCTCGCGCATCGTCTGACGCTGCTCGGGGGTGAGGGTACGCATCATCTGCCGGCGCGCCTCGCGCTCCTCTTCGGTCATGAGCTTCCAGGGCGGCATCTCGGGCATCTCGATGCCCTGCGCCTGGGCGCGCTCGCGCATCGCCTGGTAGCGCTGCTCGCGAAAGGCGTCGCGCTCGGCCTGGGACATGCCGCCGCGCGCCCCGGGCAGATCCTGTCCGAGGCCAAGGGGCGCGGTCTCCATGCCGGGAGGCGCAGGCATCTCCGGGAAGGCCGGCACGTCGGGCGCGGCAGGCATCTCGGGCGGGGTCGGCATTTCGGGGAAGGCCGGCATCTGCGGCGGGGTCATGGCCGCCTCTTCCCACGGCGGGGTCTCGGGGAGCTGGAGTCCGACCTCCGCGGCGCGGGCACGCAGCTCATCGTACTGGCGCCGGCGCTCGGCCATCATCTCCGCGCGATGCTGCTCCATGCGCTCGCGCGCGGCGGCCATTGGATCGCTTGTCTCCGCCGGGGCGGGAGAGACGCTTTCCACGACGGGTGCGGCGGCCGCCGGCGGCGCAGCGACGGCTTGCTCGGGTGCCGCCTCCGTGGGCGCTGCCGCGGCGCCCGGGGCGGCTGCTTCCGCCGATGCGGCCTCGCCGGGGGCCGGTCCCGGCGCCGTTTCGGCGAGGGCGCTCTGTTGCAGCGCGAGCGTCAGGGCGGCGGCCGAGACGAGCAGCAGGATGGGTCTCTTCTCGATCATGACGAGCTCCTGTGGGTGGATGGTCGGTGATGGGTTTTCTCGGTCGCCTCACCGTCAACCGGCCGTTATGGCTTGTAGGTCGCTATTCTCTGCCGGTTGTTCCGGTCGAAAGGGACAGTGGCCGGCACGCCGGAGCCCGGCGGACCGGCCGCCCACCGGACGCGGGCGACGGCTGCCAAGCTTAACCGATCCCCGCCCCAGGCGGACATAGTGCGGCCCTTCGCCTGTCTCACCGTTTAGACTTGAGCACTCAGGCGTTCTGGGCGGGTGCCCAGCGCCCCGCTCTCGGAGCTGAAGGGGGGTCAGTCGATGGCACAGCTCATTCGCCAAATAGCCGAGATCTACGCGGTGCAGTTGGGGCGTCACCGCAATCGTGCCTTCCTGCGTGCGGCCATGGCAGCCTGTGCCCTCGTCGCCATGGCCAGCGGGCGGGTCTCGCTGCGCGATCGCGTCCACGTCGACCGGGTGCTGGAGACGCTTGACGCGCTCAAGGTGTTCGACCCCCATGAGGGCGTCGATCTCTTTAACGAGTATGTCGCGCGGCTCGAGGCCGACGCGATCGCAGGCCGGCGCGCGGTGCTCGATCTGGTCGCCGAGGAGGTCGCCCAGGAGCGCGAGAAGGCCGAGCTCCTCGCGCGGATCTGTCTCGCCGCTAGCCCCCCCGAGGACGACATCGGGGCGGCGGAGCGCCAGACGCTTGCCGAGCTCTGCCGCTGCATCGGGCTATCCCCCGCCTTCTGCGCCCCGAGCGACGACGGCGGCCGGGTGGGGCCGGGCGATGTCTAGGCCGTTACGCGGGCTAGAATGACGGCGCATCGACGGCGTTCGTCAGGGGGGAGGGCGGCATGCGGATCGACGAGCTCATGGCGCGCACCGGGGTCAAGTTCGGGACCAGCGGGGCGCGCGGTCTGGCGGCGGACATGACCGACCGCGTCTGTTACGCCTATACGCTGGGGTTCCTCCAGTATCTGACCCAGGGTGGGGCAGTGATGCCCGGCAGCGAGCTCGGGATTGCCGGGGACCTGCGCCCGAGCAGCGAGCGGATCATGAACGCCTGCGCCCGGGCGGTAGTCGACTTCGGCCTGCGGCCGCGCAACTACGGGCGCATCCCCACCCCGGCCCTCGCTGCCCACGCGATCGCGCGCGGGCTGCCGAGCCTGATGGTCACCGGGAGCCATATCCCCGACGACCGCAATGGGATCAAGTTCAACCTGCCGAGCGGCGAGATCCTCAAGCCGGACGAGGAGGGCATCCGCGCCCAGGATGTCCCGCTGCCCGAAGACCGCTTCGATGCCGCTGGGGCCTTTCGTCCGGGCGCCGGCTGGGCGCTCCCGGCGGCCGAGGCGACCGCCTACGACGCCTATCGGCGGCGCTATCTCGACTTCTTCCCGGCCGGTTGCCTGAATGGCCTGCGGGTGGGCTGCTACGAGCACTCCAGCGTTGCCCGCGAGGCGCTCGCGGCGGTCCTGGGGGATCTGGGCGCCCAGGTCGAGCGACTGGGCTACTCGCCGACCTTCGTCCCCGTCGATACCGAGGCCATCCGCCCCGAGGATCAGGCCCTGGCTCGGGCCTGGGCGGGCGAGGGCGGTTATGACGCCCTGGTCTCCGCCGATGGCGACGGGGATCGCCCGCTGGTGGCCGACGAACGGGGCGAGTGGCTGCGCGGGGACATCGCGGGCATCCTCTGCGCCCGCGACCTTGGCGTGCGTGCGCTCGCCACCCCGGTGAGCAGCAACACCGCAGTGGAGCGCTCGGGCTGGTTCGACGCGGTGTTGCGCACCCGCATCGGCTCGCCCTACGTGATTGCCGGGATGCAGACGCTCGTCGCCGAAGGGTGGGCGCCGGTCGCAGGCTATGAGGCCAACGGCGGCTTTCTCCTGGCCGCCGACGTCAGGGAGGGCGACAGGGTCCTCCCGGCGCTGCCGACCCGCGACGCCCTGATCGTCGCGCTCGCGATTCTCCGCATGGCCAAGCGACAGGCCCAGCCGGTCTCGCGGCTCACTGCGGATCTGCCGCAACGCTTCACCGCAAGCGACCGCATCCAGGACTTCCCCACCGAGCTCAGCAAGGGCCGTCTCGCCTCCCTGGTGACGGGCGACCCGCAGCGGGACAAGGCAGCGGTGGAGGCGGTGCTCGGCGCCGCCTTCGGTCGCGTCGAGGGGTTGGACACCACCGATGGACTGCGCGTCACCTTCGCCAGCGGCGAGATCGCGCACCTGCGCCCCTCCGGGAACGCCCCGGAGCTGCGCGCCTACACCGAGGCCGATAGCCCGGAGCGGGCGCAGACGATGAACCGGATCTGTCTGGACATCCTCGCCGGCTGGCGCGGCTAGGGCTGGACTAGAAACAACCGAGCCAGGTTTCCTTCCTGACCCTGTGCTTCTTGAACGGACTGCCGAATGAACCTCGTTGTCGTGATCGTAATCGTGCCCGAGCTCGATAACGACAACGACAACGATAGTGTGCGTTGTCCAACTCACTCGTAACTGGTTAGCGAGCCGCGAGCGGCCGCTACAGCAGGAAGATCGTCGCCAGCCCGAGGAAGGCGAGGAAGCCGACGACGTCGGTCACGGTGGTGAGGATCACACCCCCGGCCAGCGCGGGGTCGATCCCGAGCCGCTTGAGCAGGAGCGGGAGCACCGCCCCGGAGAAGGCCGCGGCCACCAGGTTGATGGTGATCGCCGCGGCGATGATCAACGCGATATCCAGGTTGCCGAACCAGAGCTGGGCGATCACGCCGACGACCACGGCCCAGACGATCCCGTTGATCACCGAGACCGCCAGCTCCTTGCCGAGCAACCAGCGGGCATTGTCCATGTGGAGCTGGCCGAGTGCCAGGCCGCGGATGGCGAGCGTCAGCGTCTGGGTCCCGGCGATACCGCCCATGCTGGCTACGACCGGCATCAGCACGGCGAGCGCCACGACCTTCTCGATGGTGTCCTCGAAGCGGCCGATCACCCAGGCGGCCAGGAAGGCGGTGAGTAGGTTGATCCCCAGCCAGACCGCCCGCCGGCGCGCGGAGAGCAGCACCGGGGCGAACATGTCCTCTTCCTCCGAGAGGCCCGCGTGGCCCATGAACTGGTGCTCGGCCTCCTCGCGGATCACGTCCATCACGTCGTCCACCGTGATGCGTCCCAGCAGCCGGCCGTCGTCGTCCACTACCGGGGCCGAGATCAGGTCGTGCTGCTCGAAGCGCGTCGCCACCTCGCGCGCGCTCCAGCTCGCCCGGATGGGAGCGACGTCGAGACTCATGGCCTCGGCGACCGAGTCCTCCGGATCGTGCGTGAGGAGGTCGGTCAGGAACAGCACCCCGAGGTAGCGGCCGTCGCGGCCGACGACGATCAGGTTGTCGGTGATCTGGGGCAGCCCCTCCTTGAACCGGCGCAGATAGCGCATCACCACGTCAAGGGTGACCTCGGGGCGCACGGTCACCGTGTCCGTGCTCATCAGGCCGCCAGCGCTGTCCTCGGGATAGGACAGGGCGATCTCCAAGCGCTCGCGGCGCTGCTGATCGAGGGAGGTGACCACCTCCTGGGTGATCGCCGCCGGCAGGTCGGCCAGCAGGTCGGCGAGGTCGTCGATGTCGAGCCCGGCGGTGGCCGCGACGATCTCCGCTGGGTCCATGGTGCGGATCAGGCCGTCGCGCACGTCGTCGGTGACGTAGAGCAGGACCTCGCCGTCGTGCTCGGGATCGACCAGATTCCACAGGATCTCGCGCTGGCCGAGCGGCAAGGACTCCAGGATGTGGGCGATCTCGGCCGGCTGGAGGGCGTTGAGCATGCGCCCGGCCTGCTGCACCGAGCCGCTCTCCAGGCCACGGCGCAGGATCGCGAGGCGCTCGTCGTCGGCGGTGGGGAGGTCGCTCGCGCTGGTCATCGCGTCGTTCGTCTCGCGTCTGGGTGGTCAGGGGTGCGGGTGCTCCCCCGCGCGGGAGGCTCGGGGGTTGATCTAGGGTCGAACGGGGTCGCCCGGCCGGCGTGGGGGCCGGCGAGGCTTGGGGTGAGGGGAGCGGCGAGAGTGTAACCGGTGCGCGGCGGCGCTGTCAGGCGCCGATGCGGTTGATCGCCTCGAGCAGACGCTCGGGCTCCTCGTCGTCGAGTCGGGCGAAGAGGGCGCAGGTCGCTTGCTCCAGCTCGGCGATGCGTGAGCCGCGCACCAGGTCCTTAACCTCCAGCAGGGAGCCGGGCTGCATGCTCAGCTCGCGCAGCCCCAGGCCGAGCAGGAGGCGGGTGAAACGGGGGTCGCCCGCCATCTCCCCGCACATCGCCACCGGCTTCCCGCAGGCGCGCCCAGCCTCGATGGTCATACGGATGAGGCGCAGGATCGCGGGGTGCAGCGGGTCGTAGAGATAGTTGACCGTGTCGTCCACGCGGTCGATGGCGAGCGTGTACTGGATCAGGTCGTTGGTGCCGATGGACAGGAAGTCGACCCGGCGGGCGAAGGCGACTGCCGAGAGGGCGGCCGCGGGGACCTCGATCATTGCCCCGATCGGTAGGTGCGGGTCGAACGGCAGGCCCTCGCGGGTGAGCTCGCGGCGGATCTGCTCGATCATCGCGAGCACGCTGTTGAGCTCGGCGATGCCGGAGAGCATCGGGATCATCAGGCGCACCGGCCCCATCACCGAGGCGCGCAGGATGGCGCGGATCTGCGGCCGAAACAGCTCCGGCTCCTTCAGGCACAGGCGGATCGCGCGCAGGCCCAGGGCCGGGTTGCACACCGGGGCGCAGGGGCCGGCGCCGCCGTCGACCTGCTTGTCCACACCGAGGTCTAGGGTGCGGATGGTGATGGGGACCCCGCCGAGGGCGTGGATCATCTCCAGGTAGGCGGCGAGGTGCTCCTCCTCGTCGGGCAGGCCCTCGCGGTTCATGTAGAGGAACTCGGTGCGATAGAGCCCCACGCCTTCGGCCCCATTGGCCCTCGCCAGGGCCGCGTCTTCGGGCAGCTCCAGATTGGCGAGCAGTGCCACCGGGATGCCGTCGGCGCTCACCGAGGGCTGCCCGATCAGGCGCTTGAGCCCGGTGCGGCGTGCCTCGATGGCGTCGAGGCGGCGCCGATAGTGGGCGAGGATGCGCTCGTCGGCGTCGGCCAGCACCGTGCCGGTCTCGCCGTCGACCACGATCAGCTCGCCGCTGCGTAGATAGCGGGTGGCGTTGTGCACCCCCATCACCGCCGGGACGTTCAGCCCGCGGGCGAGGATGGCGGTGTGCGACATCGGCCCGCCGAACTCGGTGACGAAGGCGCTCGCGCCACGCTGGCGCAGCACGATGAGGTCGGCCGGGGAGAGGTCGCGGGCGACGACCACACGCCCGGAGAGGTCGTCGCCGGCCTGGGCCGGGTGCTCGGCCTCCCCGAGCAGGAACTTGAGCAGGTGGTGGATCACATGATCGACGTCGTCCCTGCGGCTGCGCAGGTACGGGTCGTCCATCTGCTCGAACACCTCGATCAGGCGGTTGCGGTGCTCCTGCAGCGCCCACTCGGCGCCGAAGAGCTCGGCGCGGATGAGCTCCAACGCCGGATCGACCAGGGCGCTGTCCTCCAGCATCAGCAGGTGGGAGTCGATGAACTCCGCGACCTTGACCGGCGTGCTCGGCGGTATCTGGGCGCGCACCGCGCGCAGGGCCGCGGCGGCCGATTGCAGGGCTTCCTCGACCCGCTGCACCTCCGCGGCGACCTCCTCCGTTCGGATCCGCCGGGGCGCTACCGCCGGAAGGCCGCGCTCAAGCAAGTAGGCGGGCCCCAGCGCGATGGCCCGGGAGCCAGCCACCCCGAGTCCGCAACAGGCTAGCGTCATTGCTCCTCCCCGAAGCGGTTGGCGATCAGCCGCTCCAGCGCTGTGCACGCCGCCTCCTCGTCCTCGCCCTCGACGATCAGGGTGATGCTGCTACCCTGGGCGGCGGCGAGCATCATCACCCCCATGATGCTCTTGCCGTTGACCCGCTGGCCCTGGCGCTCGACCTGGATGTGGCTCGCATACGCGCTCGCGCAGGTGACGAACTTGGCCGCCGCGCGGGCGTGCAGCCCGAGCTTGTTGACGATCTCGACCTCGCGGCGGATCACCGGGCCCCCCCGGCGTCCGCTGCGCACAGGATGCCGTCACGCCCCCCGGAGAGTCCCTTGTCCACAAGCTCGGAGAGCGGAAGGGCGGCGTAGTTGAGCACCCGTACCAGCATCGGCAGGTTCACCCCGGCGAGCACCCGCACGTGCTCGCCGGCCAGCGCGCGGGCGATGTTGGCGGGGGTCGAGCCGTAGAGGTCGGTCAGCACCAGCACCCCGTCGCCGCTATCGAGCGCGGCGGCCATCGCCCGCGCCTGACCGAGGAGGAGGTCAGGCTCCATGTACTCGGTGATCTCGAGGGTCTCGGCTCGCAACGGACAGGCCCCCAGCATCTTGGTGGCTGTCTCCAGTAGGGCCGAGCCGATGGTGTTGTGGGTGACGATCAGCAGCCCGACGCTCATGGCAGCTCCCGGTGCCGGATCAGGACCTTGCGGCCAGTCGCGGCGAAATGGGCGCGAAGCTGCTCGCCGAGGTAGACCGAGCGGTGCTGTCCGCCGGTGCAACCGATGGCGATGGTGAGGTAGCTGCGCCCCTCGGCCTCGAAGCGCGGCAGCCAGCGGTGGAAGAAGGCGATCAGGTCGTCGCGCATCTCGAGCGCCTCGGGGGAGGACTCGAGGAAGTGAGCGACCGCCGGGTGGAGGCCGGTCAGGGGCCGCAGGTCCGGCTGCCAGTGGGGGTTGGGCAGGCAGCGCACGTCGATCACGAAGTCCGCGTCCCGCGGCGTGCCGTGCTTGAAGCCGAAGGTCTGGAGCAGGATCGACATGGCCGCCGTCTGATGCGCGCCGAAGCGCTCGCGGATCAGCTCGCGCAACTGGTGGACGTTGGTATGCGTGGTGTCGATGCAGAGGTCGGCGTCGCTCAGGATCGGCTTGAGGAGCTGGCGCTCCAGCTCGATCGCCTCGGCCAGCGAGCGGTCGTCGCCGCTCAGCGGGTGCTTGCGCCGGGTCTCGCTGAAGCGCTTGATCAGGGTCTCGCCCTGGGCGTCGAGAAAGAGCACCTGGCAGTCGACCCGCGCCTCGCGTAGCTCGGCGACCAGGCCCGGCAGCTCGCGCAGGTGCCGCGGCTGGCTGCGTGCGTCGATCCCCACTGCGGTCTGCTCGAAGATCTCGCCCGGGGCGCTCTGGAAGCCGAGCGCGAGGTCACGCAGCAGGAACACCGGCAGGTTGTCGATGCAGTAGTAGCCGAGGTCCTCGAGGGTGTGCAGCGCAACGCTCTTGCCCGAGCCGGAGGTGCCGCTGACGATGACGAGCCTCATCGGGGCGCCCCCCGGAGTCGCTCCCCAAGGTCGGCGGCGGTCGCGCTCACTCGCCGCCCCTGGCGGGTGCCTGGCCGGCGCGCACACCGGTGACCGCACGCGTCTGCCGCTCGGCGAAATCGGCGCCCGCGTCGTAGCCGCGAATGCGCAGGACCTGGTTGCGAGCCGCGGCCTCGACGAGGATCGCCATGTGGCGTCCGGGCGCGACCGGCATGGTGATCTCCGGCACCGCAACGCCAAGGATGCGGCGCACCGAGAGGGTGCCGGCGAGGCGGTCGATGCCGGCGAGCTCCTCGCTGCTCAGGGCACGCAGGCGGATGACCAGGTTGAGGACCTTGCTCTCGCGCACCGCGCCCTCGCCGAACATGGCGCGGATGTTGAGGATGCCGAGCCCCCGAACCTCGAGGAAATCGCGCAGTAGGGGCGGGCAGGTCCCGGTGAGGACCTCGGGCGCGATGTTGGCGAACTCCGGGGCGTCGTCGGCGATCAGGCGATGGCCGCGGGTGATGAGGTCGAGCGCCAGCTCGCTCTTGCCGATCGCGGGGTCGCCGGTCAGCAGCACGCCCATCCCCAGGACCTCCATGAACACGCCGTGGACCGTGGTGCGCTCGGCCAGGGCGTGGGTGAGGAAGTGCTGGAGGTGGCGGAGGATCTCCCGGTCCGGCAGCGGCGAGCCGAGCAGCGGTGTGCCGGTGCGGTCGGCCCAGGAGCGGAAGTCGGGGCCGGGGTCGATGCTGTCGGTGAAGAGAACGGCGGCGGGCTGGGCCGCGAAGAGGCTGTCGAGAGTCTCCTGGTAGGCGGTACGGCCGAGCCCGGCGAGGTAGAGCACCTCGGCGGGGCCGATGACCTGGAGGCGGTTGGGGTGGATGCAGTTGAGCGAGCCGACGGGCGAGTGGGCGCCCGTGGTCGGGGCGACGCCGCGCAGGGGCCGTGAGGCCGCCGGAGAGGCCGTGAGCCAGCGGAGCTGCAGCCGCGGGCCGAGCTGTTGGGTGAGGTCCTGTAGCGTCTCGACCGAGCTCATGCGTCCGCGCGGGTGGCACGCCACCCGTTGAGCAGGTCGAACAGCTCATCGGCGCTCTCGGCTCGGCGCAGGCGCTCGCGCAGTCCCGCATCGCTGAACATCGCCGCCAGTTGCGCGAGGAGCTGCAGGTGGGTCTCGGTCGCCGCCTCGGGCACCAGTAGGGCGAAGGCGAGGTCGACGGGCTGATCGTCGACGGCGTCGAAGTCGACGGGCCGCTGGACCTGGACGAAGGCGCCCACCGCCTCGCCGAGCTCCTTCATGCGGGCGTGGGGTAGGGCGACACCGTGCCCGAGACCGGTGCTGCCCAGGCGCTCGCGTTCGAGCAGCCGCTCGAAGACCAGCTCGGGGCTCAGTCTGGGCTGACCGGCGGCGAGTAGCTCACCGAGCACCTCGAGGAGCCGCTTCTTGCTGCTCACATCCAGCCGGCTTCCGATGCGGCTGGCGACGATGAACTGGGGAGGAAACATCGACCGCTGCCCCCGTTTGGATTAGGAGTTGTGCCCCGCCCAATGGCTGAGCGCCGCACGGCGGCCGTTTCTGGGCCACCGTGCGGCGCTGCTGGGCCGCTGGGCGCGGATTATGCCACGAAGGCCGGCGGGTACCGTGAAAATGCGCCGTAGGCGCTCCTTGTCTCCCTCGCCCCGCGGGCGAGGGATGCCCGGCATGACGGCCCTGCCTTCATGTTGCTGAGTGCCACGGATGTCCTTGCGGTCTAGGCCGTTTCGACACCCTTGTGGCCGTTGCCGCGCTGGCCGATCTTCTTTTCTTTGTGCTTGAGCACCTGGCGGTCGAGCTTATCGATCAGGGTGTCGATGGCGGCGTACATGTCCTCGTGCACCGAGTCGGCGAAGACCTTGCCGCCGTTGACGAACAGGGTCGCCTCCGCCTTCTGGCGCAGCTTCTCGACGCTGAGGATGACATGGATGTTGATGACGTGGTCGAAGTGCCGCGCGAGACGCTCGAACTTATTGTCGACATAGCCCTTGAGGGCATCGGTGATGTCGACATGGTGACCCGTCAGGTTGATCTGCATAGTGTGGCTCCTCGATGTTCCCGAGATCTCCTGCGATCCCCGGTCCCGGGGCTCGCAGACTGTCAGGGGCGCAAGCGCGGCCCCTTGGCCTGGGGCGCGCCTACCCGGCGATCCCCACAGGCGGCGGCACCTCCCTGAGCCGCGCGAACTCGGCTGGCTCCGATCCGATGGGGCGCCCCTCGCGCCCGAGCAGCAGCGAGCGATTCATGCCAGCCGCCGGCGCTCGTTCGAGGGCGGTATGCCCATCGCCTCGCGGTACTTCGCCACCGTGCGGCGGGCGACCTTGATCCCTTGCTCGTCGAGCACCGAGGCGATCCGGCTGTCGCTCAACGGACGGTTTGGCTTCTCGGCCGCGACCAGCTTGCGGATGAAGGCGCGGATCGCCGTCGACGAGCACTCGCCACCCCCGGCGGTGCCGACATGGCTGGAGAAGAAAAACTTGAACTCGAAGGTCCCGCGCGGGGTGTGCATGTACTTTTGCGTCGTGACGCGGGACACCGTGGATTCGTGCAGCTCCAAGGCCTCGGCCACATCGCGCAGGACCAGCGGGCGCATGGCCTCCTCCCCATACTCCAGGAAATCGCGCTGCAGCTCGACAATCTTGGCGGCGACCCGCAGCACCGTGTCGTTGCGGCTCGCCAGGCTCTTGATGAACCAGCGTGCCTCCTGCAGGTGGCTGCGCAGAAAGGCGTTATCCTCGCTCTTGTCGGCACGCCGGATGAGCCGCGCATAGTCTGCGTTTACCCTCAGTTTAGGCGTTGCCTCGGGATTCAGCTCGACATACCAGCCGCCGTCGCGCCGGCGCACGAAGACGTCGGGGATCACGTACTCGGTCTGTGCCTCGGCGATCGCGGCGCCCGGGCGGGGATTGAGCGTGCGGATCAGGGCGATGGCGGCGGCCAGCTCCTCGCCGGTGAGGCCGAGCTGGCGGCAGACCCCGTCGCGGTCGGTCCTGGTGAGGGCTTCAAACTGGTGCTCGCATACGGCGATCGCGGCGTCTCGGGACCGCGTGTCGGCGGGTAGCTGGCGGAGCTGAAGCAGCAGGCATTCGCGCAAGTCGCGCGCCCCGACCCCGGGGGGGTCGAGCGACTGGATGCGATGCAGGACGGCGAGCACCTCCTCGATGTCGATCTCGTCGTCGGCGACGGTGGCGAGGATCTCCTCGGGGCTGGCACGCAGGTAGCCGTCGGCATCGATCCCGTCGACGATCGCCGTGGCGATGGCGAGGTCGTTCCCCTCCAGGCGGCTCAGGTTGATCTGCCAGTTGAGGTGGTCCTGCAGGCTGGGCGCGCGGGTCTGCTGGGCGAAGAGGTCGAAGTCGGAGCCGTCCTCGCCCCCGCCGCCGCTCGGCAGGTAGGTGTCGAAGTGGTCGCTCCAGTCGCTGTCGACCGGCAGCTCCTCGGGCATCGGCAGGGTCTCGGGCGCGAGCTCACGCTCGACGTCGGACTCGGTGCGGACGGGCTCCTGGACCTCGGTGATGGCCGCGCCCACCACCGGCTCGGCCTCGTCGTCGGTCTCCAGCATCAGGTTCGAGTCGAGCGCCTGCTGGATCTCCTGGTGCAAGTCGAGCGTCGAGAGCTGCAGCAGGCGGATCGCCTGCTGCAACTGGGGGGTCATGGTGAGCTGCTGACCGAGCCGGAGCTGAATCGACTGCTTCATCGCGTGGAGACTAGTTTGGTATGCAAATTGAATACCGCTAGTCGGATTCTAGCCCATCCGCCGGACGGCTTAACAAGACGCCGATCACAGCTCATGCACCCCTGGGTCGGCGCAAACGGGGGCGCTCAGAGCCGGAAGTGCTCACCGAGGTAGACCGCTCGGACCTCCGCGTTGGCGAGCAGGGCGTCTGGGGTGCCCTCGGCGATCACCCGCCCCTCGTTGATGATGTAGGCGCGGTCGCAGATGTCCAGGGTCTCGCGGACGTTGTGGTCGGTGATCAGCACCCCGATCCCGCGGTCGCGCAGATGCGCGACGATCTTCTTGATGTCGCCCACGGCGATCGGGTCGACCCCGGCGAAGGGCTCGTCGAGCAGCATGACCCTGGGCTCGACCGCCAGGGCCCGGGCGATCTCCAGACGGCGGCGCTCGCCGCCGGATAGGCTGAGCGCGAGCGAGCCGCTCACGTGGTCGATGCCCAGCTCCTCGAGCAGCTCCATCGCGCGGTCCTCGCGCGCCGCGCGGGAGAGGTCGCGGCGGGTCTCCAGCACGGCCATCAGGTTCTGGCGCGCGGTGAGCTTGCGAAACACCGAGGGCTCCTGGGCGAGATAGCTCAACCCGAGGCGGGCGCGGGCGTGCATCGGCAGGTCGGTGACGTCGCGGTCATCGAGCGCGATGCGCCCGGCGTCGGCGGGGATCAGTCCGACGATCAGATAGAAGCAGGTCGTCTTGCCCGCCCCATTGGGGCCGAGGAGGCCGACGACCTCGCCCGCGTCGACGCCGACGCTCACGCCTTGGAGCACGGGGCGGCGGCGGTAGCCCTTGACCAGCTCGCGGGCCTCGAGCGTGCTCATCGCTCGGATGGGTTGATCTGGATGCGCACGCGCTCCTTGCCCTGGGCGCTGGCCCCCGCCTTGACCAGCGCCGCGGCGCGGTCGTAGACGATGCGGTCGCTGCGCAGTCGGTCCTCGCCCTGGAACACCGCCGCCTCGCCGATCAGGACGATCTCGTCGCGGTCGGTCTCCAGCTCCATGCGCAGGGCCTCGGCCCGCATCTCCTGCGCCTCCCCCTCGACCGCTTGGCGGTAGGTGGCTGGCCGCCCGGTGGCGATGATCAGTCGCGGGCGCCGGTCCGGGTGGTGGTGGATCTCCACCTCGTCGGCGCGGATCTCGACGCTGCCCTGGGTCACGACGACCGAGCCGCGATAGATGCTGAGGGACTTCTGGTCGTCGAGCTCTGCGCTGTCGGACTCCAGGTAGACCGGCTGGTCCTGGTCGCTCTCCAGGGCCGGCAGGGCGGCTGGGAGGGTGCCGAGGGCGAGCACCGCCAAGGCGAGCGCGAGGGGGCGGTTGGGGGCCAGGCTCATAGGGTCTCCTCGATGGGGGCCGGGTCGGTGGGCGGGTCCTCGTCGGGCTCGATGCGGGCGCGCGTACGCCCGTAGAGCTCGACCCGCAGCGCCTCGCCGAACCAGACCTGCGCCCCTCGCTCGGAGCTCAGCCAGTCGGCGCCGCTGGTCACCCGGACCGGTCGGTCGGTGCGGGCGATCTCGGCGTCGCGCTCGATCTGCAGGGCCTCGGTGCGCAGGTGCACGGGGCGTACGCCTGGGCCCTCGGCGCGGTCGATGCGCACGTCGCCCTCGAGGTCGATGCGATCGCTCCCAGGCGGTATCCGTCCCGTGTCGGAGCGTACCACCCAGGGCGGGTCCGGCGGCTCGAAAAGGGTCAGCACGGGCTGGTCGAGCTCGCTTGCCCCGTCCCCCGAATAGTGGCGGAGCTGCTGCGCCTGGAGCCGCCGTCGCGGGACCCCGGTGGCGTCCATCGTGGTGGTGGTGAAGCGCTCGGCGATCTGGTCCGGCCGCCGCTCGCGCTCCGGCGCGGCCTCGGTCGGTCCCTCCTCCCCGCGGTACAGCCACCAGGCCAGGGTGCCCAGCGCGAGCAGGAGGACCGCGAGTAGGCGCTGTCCGGGCGGGGCCATCGCGAGGACGGATCCGACGCGGGGCTCAGAGGTAGCGGGCCATCATGGCGTCCAGGTTGCCCTGGGCCTCCAGGATCAGCTCGCAGACGTCGCGCCCCGCGCCGCGGCCGCCGGCGCTGCGCGTCTGCCAGTGGGCATGGCGTTGGACGAGCGGGTGGGCATCGGCCACTGCGATGGACAGACCGACGCGGCGCATCACCGGGAGGTCGACCACGTCGTCCCCCACGTAGGCGATCTCCTCATCGGCGAGGCCGACTGCCTGTTTGAGCTCCTCGTAGGCCGGCAGCTTGTCGCGGCGGCCCTGGTAGACGTGCGCCACGCCGAGGCTCGCCATACGGATGCGCACCACCTCCGAGGTCCGTCCGGTGATCACCGCGAGCTGCACGCCGGTCTGCCGGAGCATGGTCATGCCGTGGCCGTCGCGGGAGTTGAAGGCCTTGTACTCCTGGCCGTCGTCGCCGAGGTAGAGGCTGCCGTCGGTGAGCACCCCGTCGACGTCGAAAATGACCAGGCGGATCGCCTTGGCCCGCTCAAGGATGTCCTGCATCTCGGCTTCCCTCTGTCAGTTGATCGGCCTGCGGCGGTGCGGTGAGGCTCGCGCTACGGTGCTCTCATCGGCGAAAAGGTTATCCGCAGCAACCGTTATTACCTTCACCCTGAGTCGTTGTCGTGGTCGTTGTCGTAATCGTCATCGAGGTTCTCCCACCCGCCGGTTCATCTCGCGCCACTCGGCTTAGGTTCCCGACCTTGTTAGGTAGCCATTGAATCGCGGGGCTCATGCCTTAACGGGGCCGCTTATTCGATCACGATTACGACAACGACAACGACAATGATTGGGTGTTGTTCGACTGGTTCTTGGCTCGTTACTACACCACGCCGGCGCGCAGCAGATCGTGCATGTTGAGCGCGCCGATCAGCCGCTGGTCGCCGTCCACGACCAGCAAGGCATTGATCCGTTTGTTCTCCATCAGGCGCAGGGCCTCGGCCGCGAGCATGTCGGCGCGCGCCGTGATTCCGCCCCGGGTCATGACCCCATCGACCGCGGTGAGGTGGATGTCGACGGGTTGGTCGAGGGTACGGCGCAGGTCCCCATCGGTGAAGACGCCGACGACCTGCTCCTGCGCATCGACCACGGCGGTCATGCCGAGCCCCTTGCGCGACATCTCGACCAGGGTGTCCTTGAGGGTGGCGCCTTGGCGCACGCGCGGCATGTCCTCGCCCACGTGCATGATGTCCGCCACGTGCAGCAGCAGACGCCGCCCGAGGGTCCCGGACGGGTGCGAGCGGGCGAAGTCCTCGGCGGTGAAGCCACGGCTCTCGAGCAGGGCCACCGCCAGCGCGTCACCCATTGCCAGGGCCGCGGTGGTGCTCGCGGTCGGGGCGAGTCCGAGCGGGCAGGCCTCCTTGGCCACGCTCACGTCCAGGGCCACGTCGGCGGCCTTGGCGAGGGTGGAGCGCAGGTTTCCGGTCATGATGATCAGCGGCGCCCCAAGTCGCTTGATGAGCGGCAGGATCATCAACATCTCGCCGGTCTCCCCCGAGTTGGAGAGCGCCAGGACCACGTCCTTGGTGGTGATCATCCCGAGGTCGCCGTGACTCGCCTCGCCGGGGTGGACGAAGAAGGCCGGGGTCCCCGTGCTAGCCAGGGTGGCCGCGATCTTGCTGCCAACGTGGCCCGACTTGCCCATGCCGAGGACCACGACCCGGCCCTCGCAGCCGAGCATGTAACCGCAGGCGCGCACGAAGCCGTCGTCGATCCGGTCGGCGAGGGCGGAGACGGCCTCGGATTCGGTCTCGATCACCGCGCGCCCCAGGCGGCGGATCTTCTCGGCCTCGCCGTGCGAGAGGGGCTCAGGGCGCATGCGCGGTGATCGCGAGGTGGACGAGGAGCCCGAGGTAGACGAGGAAGGCCGCGAGCAAGACCCCACCCTCGATGCGGTTGACGCGGCGCTCGTACCCGTCGAAGCCCCAGGCCATCGCCACGAGGACGAGGGTAAAGCCCACCATCACCGGGAGGTCACGCGTGAGCAGATCGGGGTCCACCGCGCCGGGTGCTATGATCCCGGGCAGGCACAGCACGGCGAGCAGGTTGAACAGGTTCGAGCCCAGCACGTTGCCGAGCGCGAGGTCGGGCTCCTTGCGCAGCGCGCTCATGACACTTGCGGCCAGCTCCGGCAGGCTGGTGCCGATCGCGACGATGGTGAGCCCGATTACCAGCTCGCTGACTCCGAGGTCGCGCGCGATGTTCGACGCGCCCCAGACCAGGGCGCGTGAGGCCGCGAGCAGCACGATCAGCCCCACGAGGAACCGAGTGACCGCCGTTGCGAGTCCGATCTTGGGGATCTCCGCCTCGGTCTCCGCGGCCAGCGGGTCGCCGTTCGGTGCGCGCGCCGTGCGCACCGCCCACCACAGGAGCACGACGAAGAGCGCCAACAGCAGACTGCCATCGAGCCGCCCGAGGTGGCCATCAAAGGCCATCAACAGCGGGACGAGCAGGGTCACCGCGATCAGGACGGGGAACTCCCGTGACAGCGTTCGCGAATGCACGGCGAACGGTGCGACCAGGGCGGTAATGCCGAGGATGAGGCCGATGTTGGCGATGTTGGAGCCGACCGCGTTACCGATCGCGAGGCCCGGTGCCCCGTCGAGCGAGGCGACCGCGGAGACCAGGATCTCGGGCGCCGAGGTGCCGAACCCGATCACCGTGATACCGATCAGGAGCGGCGACATGCCGAGGTGCTGCGCGAGCGCGGCCGCACCGCCGACCAGCCGGTCCGCACCCCACACCAAGGCGACGAGTCCCAGTAAGACGGCGGCCAGGTCGGGGAGCATGCGTGGTCTGCGGGGGTGTGGAAGCCGGCGGGCAAGCGGCCGGCATTGTTTCAGAGGCGTCCAGGGTGCGCAACCGGCATCCTGGGCCGATGTATGAGCGCCCGCTGGCCGAGCCAGACCTGGGTGGAGCTCGTCCCGCGCGGCTGGGAGGGCAGCGAATGGCTCGGCGCCTTCTATCCGCCCGACCTCCCGCCGGACTGGCGGCTCGCCTATTTCGCCAACGAGTTTCCCGCGGTCCTGGTCCCCGCCGAACGCTGGCTCGGCGCCGATCACGGGCTGGACGAGCTAGCGGCGCAGCTCCCCGAGGGCCTGCGCTGCTACCTCGAGCTCTCGGGTGCCGACTGGGCCGCCCGACCTTGGTTGCCGGCCGCCGAGCGTCTGGGCGCACGCCTCGCCGGGCTGGTCGCCACCGATGCCGCCGGGACCGCAGAACCCGGCGCCGGCGTGCCCTTCTTTCTCCTCGCCGAGCGCCCCCAGCCCGGCTGGGCGCCGGCGCGCTTGATCCCGCCCGATTCCGCAGGCGGGCTGCGCGCGCAGCGGCGATGGCTCGAGGACCTGGCGGCGTGCGCACCCGGCGCGACGACACTCGTGGTGGTCGAGGGTCCAGATGCGACCCCAGAGGCGTTGCGCCGCTGGTGGGGGCTCGCCCGGCTCCTGGGCCTTGCTTGACGCCTATGGCTGGGCTCGTGAGAATGCCCGGTCTTTGATCTGCCGGGGTTTCCGCGGATCCAGTCCAGACGGAGCACAGCCATGGGGCGACGCAGTCCCCGCGCACACCGACCCAGTCGGTCTCAGGGGGCGAGCCCCGCGCGCCACGGTGGCCCCGCGCCCGCGGGGCGGCGAGCCGCCCGGAGCGACGCCGAGGTCCTGGTGCGCATCCGCGGGCTCGTCTTCTCGCGCAACGGCCGACGCATCTTCGACGGTGTCGATCTCGACATCCGCCGCGGCGAGGTCACTGCGATCATGGGCCCGAGCGGGACCGGCAAGACCACGCTACTCAAGCTGATCAGCGGTCAGCTCCACCCAGACGCCGGCACGGTGGAGGTCGACGGCAAGGACGTCCATGCCCTGAGCCGAGGCGAGCTCTACCGCCTGCGGACCCGCATGGGGATGCTGTTCCAGACCGGGGCCCTGCTCACCGACCTCAGCGTCTACGACAACGTCGCCTACCCGCTGCGCGAGCACACCCGGCTGCCCGAGTCGATGATCCGCAAGCTGGTCCTGATGAAGCTCGAGGCGGTTGGCCTGCGCGGGGCGCGCGACCTGATGCCGGCGGAGCTCTCGGGTGGCATGGCCCGGCGCGTGGCCCTGGCGCGCGCGGTGGCGCTCGACCCGATGATGATCATGTACGACGAGCCCTTCACCGGGCAGGACCCGATCTCCATGGGGGTGCTGATCACCCTGATACGCCAATTGAACGACGCCAGCCGCTTGACCAGCATCGTCGTCTCGCACGACGTCAAGGAGACGGCGAGCATCGCCGACTATCTCTACATCATCGCCAACGGGCGGGTCATGGCGCGGGGTACCCCGGCGGAGGTGGAGGCGGCGCAGTCGGCCTGGGTCGATCAGTTCATGCACGGGCTGCCGGACGGCCCGGTGCACTTCCACTACCCGGCCGACCGGCTGGACCGGGACTTTCTCGGGTAGGGCCGGGGATGCTCGATCTCTTGGCACAGCTCGGTCGATCGGGGCTCGCGGCCATCGAGCGCCTGGGGCGCGGGCATCTGTTGCTGCTCGGGATGATCGGCGGGCTGCCGAGCCTCGTCGCCCGCCCCCGGCTGCTGACGGCGCAGATCTATAACATCGGCGTCCTCTCGGTGCTCATCGTCACCGTCTCGGGGCTGTTCGTCGGGATGGTGCTGGGGCTGCAGGGCTACTATGTGCTCTCGCAGTTCGGGGCGGCGGAGAGCCTGGGGGTAATGGTCGCCGCCTCGCTGGTGCGCGAGCTCGGCCCGGTCGTCACCGCGCTGCTGGTCGCCGGGCGCGCGGGCTCGGCGCTGACCGCCGAGATCGGGCTGATGAAGGCGACCGAGCAGCTCTCCGGTCTGGAGATGATGGCGGTGGACCCGGTCAAGCGCATCCTCACGCCGCGTTTCCTCGGGGGCCTGATCGCGATGCCGGTGCTCGCCGCCATGTTCAGCGCGGTCGGCGTGCTGGGCGGTTATTTCGTCGGGGTCGGTCTACTCGGGGTGGACGACGGGGCCTTCTGGAGTCAGATGCAGGCCAAGATCGACCTGCACGAGGACGTGATCAACGGCGTGATCAAGAGCCTGGTGTTCGGTGTGGTCGTCACCTGGATCGCCCTCTTCCAAGGCTACGACGCCGTCCCGACCTCCGAGGGGGTGAGCCGGGCGACGACCCGCGCGGTGGTGCACTCGGCCCTCGCGGTGCTCGGGCTCGACTTCGTCCTCACCGCTTTGATGTTCGGAGACTGACAGCATGATGCGTCTACGCTGGATCGAGATCGCCGTCGGGGCCTTCATGGTCGCGGGCTTCGTCGCCTTATTCTTCCTCGCCATGAAGGTCAGCAATCTGGGCGCGTCGAGCGTGACCGACGGCTACCAGGTGAGCGCGCGGTTCGACAACATCGGCAGCCTCAAGGTGCGCGCCCCGGTCACCATGGCGGGGGTGCGGGTCGGGCGGGTCGAGGCGATCGGTTTCGACAAGGACACCTACGAGGCGGTGGTCAGCCTGCGCATCGACCGGCGCTACGACACCATACCGACCGACACCTTCGCCAACATCTTCACCGCCGGCCTGCTCGGCGAGCAGTACATTGGCCTCGCGGCGGGAGGGAGCGACGAGTTCTTGGCCGATGGCGACGAGCTCGAGTACACCCAGTCGGCCCTGGTCCTGGAGCAGATGATCGGCCAGTTCCTGTTCAGCAAGGCCGAGGAGGGCGCGAAATGATCGTAGGCTTCTGTAAATCCCTAGCGGGGCTCACCCTCGCGCTCGCCCTGGCCTTCCCGGCAGTGAACGCGGCCGAGGACCTCGCGACCGCGCTAGTGCGCAACACCAGCGAGCGCATGCTCTCCACGCTGGAGACCCGCCGCGCCGAGATCGACCGCAATCCGAGCCTGATCTACGCCCTGGTCGAGGACATCGTCCTGCCCCATTTCGACTTCGAGCGCATCACCCAGTCGGCCGTCGGCCGTCACTGGCGCGAGGCTACGCCCGCCCAGCGCGAGGCCCTGGTGAACGGTTTTCGGCAGGTCCTGGTGCGTACCTACGCCCAGGCCCTCCTCGGCTACTCCGGGGAGGAGATCCGCTATCTGCCGGTCAAGCCCGGGCGCCAGTCCGACTCGGTGACCGTGTCGACCGAGGTCCGCGGGCGTGGGGCGCCGCCCATCCCCATCGACTACCGGCTCTATCTCAAGGGCGGGGCCTGGAAGGTCTACGACGTCGTGGTCGACAACGTGAGCCTGGTGTCGAACTACCGCAGCAGCTTCGCCACCCAGGTGCGCCAAGGCGGGATCGACGGGCTGATCGCCCGTCTGCAGGAGATGAACGCGCGGGGGCAAGGTTGAGCAGCGCCTCGCTCGTGCCCGGCACCCATCATGGGCTCGTCGTGCGCGGCGTACTCGACTTCGCGACCGTGGGGCCCTTGGCGGCGGAGGGCGAGCGCCTGCTCGTCGGCCCCGGTGTGGTCGAGATCGATCTCTCGGGCGTCACCAGCGCCAATAGCGCGGGGCTTGCCCTGCTGCTGGAGTGGCTGGACCTTGCGCGGCGCCGCCAGCTTCGGCTGCGCTTTCGCAACCTGCCGGAGCCGCTGGTGCGGCTCGCCGAGCTGACGAATTTGACTGAGGTCCTGCCGCTCGCCCACGGCTGAGCCCGGCCTTTCTCCGGCCGCGGACCCTACTCGGAGACTCGATGGACAAGCTTCTCATCACCGGCGGCACGCCGCTGCACGGCGACGTCCGCATCGCCGGGGCCAAGAACGCCGCGCTGCCGATCCTGGCCGCGACCCTGCTGGTCGACGGCGAGGTCCGCGTGACCAATGTGCCGCGCCTGCGCGACATCGGCACTACCGTGGAGCTCCTCGGGCGCATGGGGGTGCGGCTCGGTCGGGAGGGCGAGCAGATCCTGGCCGATGCCCGTCAGGTGACCGATTTCTCGGCCCCCTACGAGCTGGTCAAGACCATGCGCGCCTCGATCCTGGTGCTCGGGCCGCTGCTCGCGCGTTTCGGGCGCGCCGACGTGTCGCTCCCCGGCGGCTGCGCCATCGGGGCGCGCCCGGTCAACCTGCACATCGACGGCCTGCGCGCCATGGGCGCCGAGATCAGCGTCGAGAACGGCTACATCCGCGCGCGTGCCGATCGCCTGCACGGCGCCCACCTGGTGCTCGACCTGGTCACCGTGACCGGGACCGAGAACCTGATGATGGCGGCGACCCTGGCCGAGGGCGAGACGGTGATCGAGAACGCCGCGCGGGAGCCCGAAGTCACCGACCTCGCGGACTTCCTCAACGCCATGGGCGCGAAGATCCGCGGCGCTGGGACGGATACGGTCTTCGTCCAGGGCGTCGATCGCCTCCGTGGCGGCGAGCACCGGGTCCTGCCCGACCGCATCGAGACCGGGACCTACCTGGTTGCGGCGGCCATCAGCGGGGGACGCATCCTCGCCCGCGAGACCCGCCCGGAGCTGCTCGACGCGGTGCTACTCAAGCTGGAGGAGGCCGGGGCGGAGATCGAGACCGGGCCGGACTGGATCGCGCTCGACATGGGCGGGCGCCGCCCTAAGGCGGTCGACCTGCACACCGCCCCGCACCCGGCCTTTCCGACCGACATGCAGGCCCAGTTCTGTGCGCTCAACGCCATTGCGGACGGGGTCGGGACGGTCACCGAGACGGTCTTCGAGAATCGGTTCATGCACGTCTTGGAGCTCCAGCGCATGGGCGCGGACATTCGGCTGGAGGGCAACGTGGCGATCATCCGCGGGGTCCCGCGCCTCACCGCGGCGCCGGTCATGGCGACCGACCTGCGTGCCTCGGCGGGTCTGGTGCTGGCCGCCCTGGTGGCCGAGGGCGAGACCCTGGTCGACCGCATCTACCACATCGACCGCGGCTACGACGGCATCGAGGCCAAGCTCGCGGCGCTCGGCGCACGCATCCGCCGGGTCTCCGGCTAAGGGGGCCGAGCCATGCACTTCACCGCGCCGCTCACCATCGCGCTCTCCAAGGGCCGGATCTTCGACCAGACCCTGCCGCTGCTCGCCCACGCCGACATCCGCCCGGCCGAGGACCCGGAGACCAGCCGCAAGCTGATCCTCGCCACCAACCACCCACAGGTGCGGCTCGTCATCGTGCGCGCCAGCGACGTGCCGACCTATGTCGAGTATGGCGGGGCGGACCTCGGTGTGGCGGGCAAGGACGTGCTGCTAGAGCACGGCGGGGAGGGGCTCTACGAGCCGCTCGATCTTCGCATCGCGCGCTGCCGCATGATGGTGGCCGGGCCGCTGGGGGCCGACCTCGGCTCGCGGCGGCTGCGCATCGCCACCAAGTACGTCAAGACCGCCGAGCGCCACTTCGCCGCCCAGGGCAAGCAGGTCGAGATCATCAAGCTCTACGGCTCGATGGAGCTGGCCCCGTTGGTAGGGCTCTCTGACCGGATCGTCGACCTGGTCGAGAGCGGCAACACGCTCAAGGCCAACGGCCTGGTGCCCTTGGAGCACATCGCCGACATCAGCTCACGCCTGGTGGTCAACAAGGCGTCGTGGAAGATGAAGCACGCCTCGGTGATGGCCCTGGTTGCGGCGCTGCGCGAGGCGGTGGGGCGGTCCGGGGCTTGAAGCGGTCCCTTTGACACCTACCCTGATCATATCCTGACCATTGGAGCGACGGCCGCCCCGGCGCGGGGGCCGGCCGTCCGACTGAGGGCTTGCCATGGCCGAGATCACACGCTTGTCGACCCTGGATGCGGACTTCGACCTCCGCCTGGACGCCTTGCTCGCCTGGGAGTCGGTCTCCGATGCTCAGGTCGGGGAGACGGTCCAGGCCATCCTGCACGCCGTGCGCACCCGCGGTGACGCGGCACTCGTCGACTACACGGCGCGGTTCGACCGCTGGGAGCCGGCCTCGGCTGCGGACCTGGAGATTCCCCGCGAGCGCCTGGTAGCGGCCTGGGACGGCCTCGATCCCGCCCAGCGCTCGGCGCTCGAGCTGGCCGCCTCGCGCATCCGCGCCTACGCCGAGCACCAGAAGCTCGCCGATTGGAGCTACCGCGAGTCCGACGGGACCCTGCTCGGCCAGCAGGTGCGCCCGCTCGACCGGGTGGGGCTGTACGTCCCCGGCGGCAAGGCCGCCTACCCCTCCTCGGTCCTGATGAACGCCATCCCCGCCAAGGTCGCCGGGGTGCCGGAGCTCATCATGGTCGTCCCTACCCCCGCCGGTGAGCAGAACGAGCTGGTGCTGGCCGCCGCCCAGGCCGCCGGGGTCGACCGGGTGCTCGCCATCGGCGGGGCACAGGCGGTTGCCGCGCTCGCCTATGGCACCGAGCGGGTGCCGGCGGTGGACAAGATCGTCGGCCCCGGCAACATCTATGTCGCAACCGCCAAGCGGGCGGTCTTCGGCCAGGTCGGCATCGACATGGTCGCGGGCCCCTCCGAGATCCTGATCCTGTGCGACGGGGGCACCGACCCCGACTGGATCGCGATGGACCTCTTCTCCCAGGCCGAGCATGACGAGGACGCCCAGTCCATCCTGGTCGCCTGGGAGGCCGCCTACCTCGACCGGGTGGCAGAGTCCATTGATCGCCTGCTCCCGACCATGGAGCGGCGGGCGATCATCGAGACGGCCCTGCGCGAGCGCGGGGCGCTGATCCTCGCGCGCGACCCCGAGGAGGCGGTCGCCATCGCCAACCGCATCGCCCCGGAGCACCTGGAGCTCTCGGTCGCCGACCCCGAGCCCATGGCGGCACAGATCCGTCACGCCGGGGCGATCTTCCTCGGCCGGCACACCGCCGAGGCCCTGGGCGACTACTGCGCCGGGCCCAACCACGTCCTGCCCACCTCGCGCACCGCGCGCTTCTCCTCGCCGCTCGGGGTCTACGACTTTCAGAAGCGATCGAGCCTGATCCTCGCCTCGCCGCGGGGTGCAACCGGCCTCGGCCGCACCGCCTCGCTGCTCGCCCGCGGCGAGGGCCTGACGGCGCACGCCCGCTCCGCGGAGTACCGCATCGCGTCCGATGCCGGATGAGGTCGTGCCGATGGCCGTCCCTCCCGACCTGATCGAACGCCTGGTGCGCCCCGGGATCCGGGCGCTGCGCGCCTATCACGTCCCCCCTGCCACCGGGCTGATCAAGCTCGACGCCATGGAGAACCCCTATCCCTGGCCGCAGGCCCTGCGTGCCGAATGGCTGGAGGTGCTGCGGGCGGTCGAGCTCAACCGCTACCCCGACCCGCAGGGGCGGGCGCTTCAGTCAGAGCTGCGCTCGGCGATGGGGATCGGGTCGGGGATGGATCTGCTGCTCGGCAACGGCTCGGACGAGCTGATCCAGATGCTCGCCCTCACCCTGGCGGCCCCGGGGCGCAAGGTCCTCTCGGTCGAGCCCGGCTTCGTCATGTACCGCATGATCGCCCTCTTCGCGGGCATGGATTACGTCGGGGTGCCGCTTCGCGCGGATGATTTCGCCGTAGATCTACCCGCCGTGCTCGCCGCCTTGGGGCGCGAGCGGCCGGCGCTCACCTTCCTCGCCTACCCCAACAACCCGACGGGCAACCTGTTCGACGCCGATGCGATCGACCAGATCGTCGCCGCGGCGCCCGGGCTGGTCGTGGTCGACGAGGCCTACGCCCCCTTCACCGACGCGAGCTTTCTCGCGCGGCTCGGGGACTGGCCCAACCTCCTGGTGCTGCGCACCGTCTCCAAGATGGGACTGGCGGGGCTGCGGCTTGGGTATCTGGTCGGGCCGCCGGAGTGGATCAACGAGATCGACAAGACCCGGCTCCCCTACAACATCAACGTCCTCACCCAGGCGAGCGCCGCCTTTGCGCTCCGCCACCGCGAGGTGCTCGAGGAGCAGACGGGGCGTATCCGCGCCGAGCGCGCCCGGCTCTACCGGGCGCTGGCTGAGATCGACGGGGTCCGACCCTATCCGAGCGAGGCCAACTTCATCCTGCTGCGGCTCTCCTCCGGCCGGGCGACACCGGTCTTCGAGTCACTCAAGCGCGCCGGGGTCCTGATCAAGAACCTCGACGGCGCCCACCCGCTCCTCATCGACTGCCTGCGGGTGACCGTTGGGGCGCCCGATGAGAACGACGCCTTTATCGCGGCGCTGAAGGCCAGTCTCTAGGGGCCGGTCGGTCGCCGTACACCCGGCGGCTCGACTACCGGCTCAGGTCGGCTCAAACAGGTTGTGGCGACGGATCAGGCGGTAGATGTTGCGCTCGCTGACGTCGAGCACCTCGGCGACCCGGGCCCGGTGGCCGCTGTGCTTGTGCAGTTGCA